>JALWNS010000184.1 GCA_027083655.1 Bacteroidales bacterium
GCGCAAAGCTACCTGAGGCGTGAAAGCAGATTGGGTTAATTTTATCATTTTCAGTGGAGTAAACTATCTTATTTTTACTGCTTATGAGGTAAATTTTCTGCTTTCACGCCTCAGGTAGCTTTGCGCAGGATGATACGGAAGGTTGTGCCTTTGCCGGGAGAGGTGCTGAGGATAAATATTTTGCCGTTGTGATAGTCTTCTACAATTCTTTTAGCTAAAGCAAGTCCCATACCCCAACCATGTTTTTTGGTTGTAAAACCCGGCTTGAAAACCTGTCGTGCTTTACGCCATGACATGCCTTTGCCTTCATCTGAGAAGTCTATAATGATTTTGTTATTTTCCTCTGATACAGTAATTTTTATTAATCCCTGCCCTTCCATTGCATCAATAGCATTCTTGGCCAGATTTTCCAGTACCCAGGTAAAAAGCACTTTATTAATATTAACAAAAGGAGGTGATGAAGTGTGGAAACTTATTTCGTACCTAACACGTTTCGATGTTCGAAGTCTAAGATAATCAATGACTTCTTCTATTACACTTTCCAGGTCATGTTGTTCTAATTTGGGCTGTGTGCCAATACTAGAGAATCTTTCGGTAACTGCCTCTAGTCTTTTGACATCTTTTTCCACTTCGGCTAAAAGCTGGGGATCAAAATTCATCATCTTGAGCATCTCGACCCAGGCAACGAGTGAAGATATTGGAGTGCCAAGCTGGTGGGCAGTCTCCTTAGACATGAGCACCCATAATTGATGTTCCTCTGCCCGTGCTGCACTCAGACCCGCAAAGAAAATTACTACCAGGAATATAATAACTACAACTAGCTGTATAATAGGGAAGTAAAATAAGGATGTAAGTAATCTCGAGTCTTTATAATAAAGATACTGCTTGGTATTTTCGTCCAGACTTATCTCTATTGGCTCGTGCTGGGACTTCATTATTTCTAATTGACGGCGGAGGTATGTGGAGTCTTTTGCATGGATAGTGTCTAAATTGTCGTATGCAATAATGCGCCCATCATCGTCTACCAAAATAACAGGTATGGATTTATTACTTTTTATAATTTCCAGGATCAAGGGACTGATTTGTTGGTTTATATCTATTTGTTGTATTTCTTTGTATGCTTCTGACCAAAGTTTAATTCTATGTTTCTCGCTATCAGATAGTTGTTTGACCAAAATTAAAGTATAGAACCAAGCAGCTAGTGCGGCTAGAAATGCAAGGAAAAGCAATATGTATACATACCTACGTCTCATCTATTTAAAGCCTTGGAATAATTAACGTACATGAGTGTGCAATTATTTCGCAAGGTTTACACTTAAACGGAAAATTGATTAATTTAGCTAATAGAAAATATCAAAAATTAAAATTATGGCAAAAATAAGACTTACAAAAATTTTTGAGTTTGATGCAGCCCATGCTTTATGGAATTATGATGGAAAATGCAAAAACATTCACGGGCACACATTCAAGCTGGAAGTGACCTTAATAGGTGAACCAATAAATTCTCCTGGCCATCCAAAGGACGGAATGGTTATGGATTATGGTGACCTGAAACAAATTGTTAAACAATATATTATAGACCAATATGACCATCACTTTATCTATAATGCAAACTCTCCGCATAAAGATGTGGATTATAGCATTGCAGGCTTTGATGCTCTCAGACCTTTACCGTTCCAGCCAACAAGCGAGCTAATGCTATTGGAGTTTGTTGATATTCTCAAGAAACATTTGCCTGATAATGTTGAACTCTATTCTGTACGTCTTTGGGAAACACCAACATCTTATGCTGAGTGGGTTAAGGGTGATAACGAATAATAACGTTGAACTCTTTGTCCTGTGTGGCGAATAAAAATATCAACCACAGGTTAACACGGATTAGCACAGGTTAACCACAGAAAAAATAAACTCTGCGTATTCTATGGTGAAATAAAATAACCCTCAAATAACAAACTTATTCCAATGGAAAAAAAGACTTTTCTTCTCGATGCTTATACTTTGATTTTCAGGGCATATTATGCTTTTATACGTAACCCCGTATATAACTCCAAGGGGCTTAATACCTCGGCAATACTTGGTTTTACCAATACTTTGGATGAGATACTGCGCAATGAAAAACCTTCGCATATTGCCGTTATCTTTGACCCATCGACACCTACTTTCAGGAACGAGATTTACCCCGAATATAAAGCAAACCGTCCTCCCACTCCAGAGGACATCAAAAAGTCTATTCCTTATATCAAGGAGATACTTGAGGGTTTCCGCATACCATATTATGAGGTGCCAGGTTATGAAGCAGACGATGTCATAGGTACATTGGCATACAAACTGGAGCCCAAAAGCTATGATGTTTTTCTAATGACCTCAGACAAGGATTATCTACAGCTGCTGGATGAAAAAGTTTTGATTTATAAGCCGAAAACCAAGCTACGCGAAGTTGAGATCGTCGACCTGGAGAAATTCAGGAAAGATTTTGGCCTGCAAGAGCCCAAGCAATTTATAGATGTGTTGGCTTTAGCTGGAGACCAGGCCGATAATATCCCCGGAGTACCCGGCGTAGGTGAGAAAACAGCATTAAAGCTTATTCGCCAGTACGAAAATCTGGATAACCTTTATGATCATATCGACGAACTAAAAGGCAAGCTCAAAGAACGGTTAATAGAGAATAAAGACCAAGCTTACCTTTCACGCAAGTTGGTAACTATTATTACAGATGCCCCGATTAGTATTGATGAAGAGGATATTGTTTTCAGGGGAATAGATCCTGACCGCCTGGCAAAGATTTTCAAAGAACTCGAATTCAAGACAACAGCCGAGAGAGTACTGTCAGCCCACATGCAGCCTTCGCTTTTTGGAGATCAACAGCCGGCAAGCCATACTGAGGTCAAATTATACAAGACATTGGAAGATTTTGACACAGACTACCGGCTGGTCACAGAGCAGCAGGAGCTGGAAAAATTAGCCCAGGAGCTGCTAAGGCAAAAAGAATTTACTTTTGATACAGAGACATCATCCCTGGATCCCCATACAAGTGAAATAGTGGGTATATCTTTCTCTTTTCGCGAACACCAGGCTTTTTATATACCTACACCACATGACCAGGAACGAACACAGGAAATTCTTGAAATTTTCAGGACTGCATTCGAAGATGAAAATATCATTAAGATAGGCCAGAATATAAAGTTTGATCTTATAGTACTACATCATTATGGCATAGAGGTCAAAGGACCTTTGTTTGATACAATGGTAGCTCATTACCTGCTTTACCCGGAGTTAAAGCACAATATGGATTATCTGGCCGAGACTTATCTCAATTACAAGACTATCCATATCGATGAGCTAATAGGTAAAAGGGGTAAGCACCAGGGAAGCATGCGTAATCTAACGCCAGAACGAGTTAAGAATTATGCCTGTGAGGATTCTGACATAACATTCCAGTTAAAGAAAATCCTCGAGAAAGAATTAGTCATCCAACAAATGGACCGCCTTTTTTACGACCTGGAGATGCCTTTGCTTAGAGTGTTGTACAAGATGGAGATAACAGGAGTGAAGCTAGACGTGGATTTTCTAAAAAAATATAGGGACGAAATTATTGCCAAAATACAGGATATCGAAAGGCAGATATATAAACATGCAGGTGAGGAGTTTAATATCTCGTCAACAAAGCAGCTGGGATACATACTTTTTGATAAACTCAAGATCACAGACAATCCCAAGCTCACAAAAACAAAACAGTATTCTACAAGCGAGACAGAGTTAAGCAAGCTTGCAGATGCTCACCCTGTTGTCCCACTTATCCTCGAGTACAGATCACTCAAGAAGTTGCTCAGTGCATACATAGACTCTTTGCCTCAGCTAGTGAATCCAAGGACGGGTCGAATACATGCTTCTTTCAACCAGACTATAACTGCTACTGGACGCCTGAGCTCCAATAACCCCAATCTGCAGAATATACCTATCCGCACTCCCGAAGGCCGCCAGATAAGAAAAGCCTTTGTTGCTTCCTCTGATAATCACGTTATTGTTGACGCAGACTACTCGCAGATAGAGCTCAGAATAATGGCACACCTGAGCCAGGATCCCAATATGATAGAAGCTTTCCGCTCAGGACAGGATATCCACACCATGACTGCAGCAAAGATATATAAGGTCAAGCCCGAAGAGGTGACAAAAGAGATGCGTTACAAAGCCAAGAGTGCTAATTTTGCTATTATCTATGGCTCGTCTGCTTTTGGCTTGTCACAAAACCTTAATATTCCACGCTCTGAGGCTAAAGCTCTGATAGACGGATATTTCGAGACATATCCCAAGGTGAAAGAATACATGGATCGTGTCATCGAACAAGCACGAAAAGATGGTTATGTCACCACAATTATGGGACGCCGCCGCTATCTACCAGATATTCACTCCAATAACCACAATGTGCGGGCCAATGCCGAGCGCACTGCAATAAATACCCCTATACAGGGCTCGGCAGCAGATATTATTAAGCTTGCAATGATAAAGATTGCTAGACGTTTTGAAGACGAAGGTTTGGAAGCTAAAATGATTATCCAGGTACACGACGAGTTGGTGTTTGATGTGCCCAGCAATGAGCTTGACAGGGTCAAACAGATTATAAAATACGAGATGGAGAACGCTATTGACCTGAGTGTGCCTTTAGTAGTAGATATGGGAGTGGGTAAAAATTGGTTTGAGGCACACTGACAAAATATTTTTGTCTGTTTACATAATAGTTGCGCACGTTGACGTAAAAGATACAATGCCAAAGCCCATTAAGTCGTATATTTAGACAAAACACAAAAATGGAAGCATTATGAGAAAATTATTCTTGTTCATATTCGCACTGGCTTTTATCGTGCCATTTGGTGTAGAGGCACAATCGCAGTATGCTCGTTTTGAGGCAGGTATGTCTTTTATTGGGCCTAACACTGCTTCGGGCTATACGATAAGTAGTACATTTCAGGGGCGCTTTATGGGTATTTTCCGTCCGGGATTTGGCGTTCAAGCTATGAACATGGTATCTGACACGGCCGGACTTTTAAGTCATCAATCAGCCCTGGATGCTAATCTTACCTGGGGAGTGGCTCTGAAGCTCGGATTACGCCTGCAGGCAGGGATCGGTATGTTCGGCCGTATGTGGCAAAAATCATTTGCTGCCGACAACTCTGGTCCGCAGTTGTACCAGGTAGATGGTATTAATTACACCCTTTCGCAAGGTACTTACGTCAATTTTACTTACCTGACGTGGGGATTGATGTACTATGTTAATGCTGGTATTGATCTGACACGCAACGTAGAGTTATTTGCTTTTTATCAAGGAAAACGTGATATGAAAAAGGACTATATTAATTCCTTTGGACTGGGACTGACCTTCAGGATGTAGTAGCACACAGTTGTTCTTTGTAATAATGAGGGTGCCTTAAGGCGCCCTCGTTTTTTTTTTGTATTGTTAACAAAAGATTTTGCTCCACTGGAGGGAAAAGTTTTTGCAATTTGGCTTTTTATCGTAGCTTTGCATGCCTTCCAGAACAGATGTTGTGGAAAAATGGGGTACAAGTGGCGGCTTGCCGTTAATTACTTTCCTTTACATCTGTGTGCTTTTTTGAGCAGGGAGGTTTTTAATAAACCGTGGCAACAGATGTAATACCATTTTTACATGAAAATATGCAAATCATAAAAGCCTGTGTCCTCTGCAAGCGTGCTGAAAGCTCCTTGCATGGCAATTTGTCTATGTAAATGGTATAATTCTTAGCCCATAAAATAATTTTTATCATGTTTGAGACTTTTGATTTGAACGATCAGATCCGTAGAGCTATAGCTATGCTCGGCTATGAACAGCCAACCCCTATCCAGCAACTTACCATTCCACACATACTGGAAGATGAACGGGATTTGGTAGCACTGGCACAGACAGGTACTGGCAAAACAGCTGGTTTTGGCCTGCCCATAATACAGCTTATTAACACAGCAAACCGCGCTGTGCAGGCTTTGATCCTGAGCCCAACGCGTGAGCTGGCTCTGCAGATAGCCAGCGACCTGCAGTCTTATGCACGTTTTATGCCCCAGGTCAGAATTGTCGCAGTTTACGGGGGAGCTTCTATTGAGAACCAGATTAAAGAGCTGAAAAAAGGTGCACATATTGTCGTGGGCACCCCCGGCCGTACACTGGACCTTATCAGGCGCAGAAAGCTAAAAGTAGGTGCTATCCGTTGGCTCGTGCTTGATGAAGCCGATGAGATGCTAAACATGGGTTTCCGCGATGAACTGGATGCTATCCTGGAGACCACACCGGAAGAAAAGCAGACCTTGTTGTTCTCTGCCACAATGCCGCGTGAGGTTAAGCGGATAGCTGACCGTTATCTGCATGACCCAGTGGAGCTTGTCGTGGGTAAACGCAACACCGGGGCGCAGAACGTGGAGCATGAGTATTATGTCGTTAAGGAGAAAAACCGTTATCATGCCCTGCGCCGACTAGTGGACTATGAGCCAGGGATTTATGGTATTGTGTTCTGCCGTACACGTGCACAGACACGCGATATTGCCGCCCGCCTTATAGATGACGGCTATAGCGCCGATGCTTTGCATGGTGACCTGTCGCAGGCACAACGTGATTTTGTAATGCGCCGTTTCCGTACGCGCCAGATACAGCTATTGGTAGCGACAGATGTTGCGGCGCGTGGGTTGGATGTGTCGGACCTTACACATATTATTCATTTTAACCTGCCCGATGACCCGGAGGTTTACATTCACCGTAGCGGACGCACAGGCAGGGCTGGTAAAACAGGCATTTCACAGGTGCTGGTCACCCCTGCCGAGAGCTCAAAGGTACCAATGTATGAGCGAATCACCGGTAAAAAGTTCCAGAAAAAGCAAATACCTACGGGCAAGGATATTTACAAGAGGCGTCTGTTCTCTTATGCTCGCCAGATAGAGAATACAACAGTAGAAGAGACAGAGTTTGACCAGGTCTTTGACCAGATGGTAAAAAGCCTGGAGTGGATGGACAAAGAGGAATTTATTAGACGTGTATTCTATGTAGAGCTACAGAGGTTTATGAAGTATATGGATGACACGGCTGACATTAATGCCATGGAAAGCAAGGCACGGGACAAGCGTGAGCGTCGGGAGCGCCGGCGTGGTGGACGCAGTGAGGCAGGTTTTACACGTTATTTTCTCAACCTTGGAAAGAAAAATAACCTCAATGCCCGCAAGCTAATTGGCCTGATCAATGAACTGACTGATTCTAATGACATAGAGATAGGCAAGATTGATATTCAAAGAAATTTTTCTTTCTTTGACGTGGAGACTAGCGCGCAAAAAAGAATAGAAAAAGCTTTTAGCGGTGCGCGCTTTGGTTCTGTCTCCCTGCGTGTGGAGCGAGCTAATAAAAAAGCCCCTGCCCGCAGCCGTGCATAATATTGTCCGGTGGTTATTGAGAATCAAAAAATAAAATTGCATAAAACCATGATAAAGCAGTTTTTGGTCTTTGTTCTGGCTTTTATTCTTACTGTCCAGGTATTTCCACAGACTCCGCCAGTCGTTTACGTTGCGGCGGATGGCTCGGGGGATTTTAATTGCGATGGAGTTAAGGACCAGGAGGAAATTAACCAGGCATTGGACTTTGTAGCACAGCATGATGAGTTTACTACTGTTTACCTCAAAGGACCAGCTACTTACTGGGTTGACTCTACAATTTATATTTCCTCAAATACTATCCTGGAGGGTGACCCGACTGCAAAAATCAAGCTGGTGGACAATGCAGGCTGGCCCCAGTTCCAGGCTATTATCATGCAAAAAGGTGCTGTGTTTGACGATGGCCTGGCAGACACAACCGATGCAGTGCATGACATTGAAATACGCGGTTTTGAGATTGATGGCAATAGGGTTAACCAAAACCAGCCATCAGGTAATGCCTATGTTTATTTGATAAAGCTTCAGAATTGTTACAATATCAAGATCCATGACATGTACCTGCACGATGCTTTGGCCGAAGACGTTAATATCCAGAGCTGTTGCTATGGTTATGATATAAACCTGGACTTTTACAATAACTTGGTGACAACCAGTGGACATGATGGAATTTATGTTGGGCTGTCACAGAATTTCAAGATTCATGATAATGTTTTTCTGGCAAACAGGACTGATGCACATATCCGTGCCCAGGATTGCAATCATTTCAAGATTTATAACAACGTAGCAGGGAACAATCCTTTTACACGGTTCTCCGGTGGTATTGGCGTTGACATCCAGGCAAAGGCGCAGTATCCGGTTAATGATTGCGAGATTTACAATAATTATTTATTTGGACGCGGTTCGTTCCATGGTATATGGCTGTGGCAGACGAGCGAGGGAGGTGATCTGGACCAGCACAGGGACGTACATATTCACCACAACATAATAGTTGGCTTCCAGGGTGCTGGTATTGCGATTTACGGCTTTAATAACACCCTGATTGAAAATAATGTTATTGAGCTAAATGGTCATGGCGATAACCGCGCAATACTTGCCAGGGTGCCCAAAGGCAACCACAGCGGAATAACTTTCTACGAAGGGGCGGACGGTGGCAAAGTCAAGGGCTTTACAACGGTTGTGCGCAATAATATCATAGGAAATAATGCAGGTTATGGAGTGGAGAACCGCCAGCCAGATATTCACACTTTTATCCTTGAGTATAACGATGTCTATCACAATGGCAAAGGACCTTACCGTAATGCTTATTCTACAACAGATATTCATGTTTTTCCTGATTATGCAGCGGACAGTATTTATGTGGACGGGCTAGGCAGGTATGACTATGCTTATTATTATATGCTACCGTTATGGACAGATTCTGTGCTTGCCAATATAACATCCACCTATGAGCAGATAGCCAGGGCTAAATATCTTTATACCCTGAAGTCCCAACTAGGTAGATGGGACGGCGACTCTTGGGCCAGGGACGAGGTGACAAGTTTCTGTATTAACACAGGCAGTCCGCAGTCAGACTACTCAGCTGAGCCATTGCCCAATGGGGGACGTATAAACATTGGAGCCTTTGGCGGAACAGAATATGCTTCTATGGGCGACCGTGTGCCTGATGTTCATGGATTTGTGGCTTATCCCAACCCTACAACCGGTCAAATAACTGTGTCAGAGGAGCTCACGGGTAGTGAATATTACATCTATAGCCTCACGGGAAAACTCATAGAACATGGGATATTATCAACCAATACGCTAGACCTTAGTGGCCTGGATAATGGTGTGTATATCATCAAAGTATATGCTTACCGACTAGATTCATGGCGTGTGGGCAAAATAATAAAAATGAACTAACCAGAATTACTCCGGGAACTGCAGGTAATGCAAGAGTATGTGCAGCTCATAAGGGTCTAGTCCCTTATAGCGGGCTAGATCCTGTGCACTGCGCAGTTTGCCCCGGTCGCGGCGGCGAATGATCCATTCTGCCAGGTCACGGTCAATGTATGGATGCCGTACAAGCTCGCCATAGGTAGCTGTTTGCACATTGATTCTTGAAATCTTTGCCGTATCAATAGTCACTAGGCGGCTAATTTCTATATACCTGTCGCGCGGAAAGCTATAAACCTCCTTAAGTTGCTCTTTACTGTAGAAGCCCCTGAGTGCATTCCGGTATTTGACAATACGTTCTGCAGTCCATGGCGGAAGGTTAAGGATGCGCTGGATGGCCTCTTTGTCGGCAGTGTTGAGCTCAATGGTCCTGCCAGGTGCTGGCGTGGTTGTTTTGTGTTTCTTGCTGTAGGTTGTACTGTCAGGCAAAAGGATATAAGGCTCTAGCTCTGAGTATTTTTCGTCGCTAACAACATATAACCGTGAAAAGTCTTTCTTTGTGCGGAAATGCCAGCCTTTTTGCCTGGCTTTGATAATTGATTGTGCTTGCCGCTCGCTGAAACCCAGTAGCTCGAGGCTATCCTTGCTAATAGTATTCGGGTCAAAGGGAAAAAGCTCATATTCTTGCTTTTTACCGTCATCAGAATAGGTATATTCTTTCTTAGGTGGATATTGCGCCGAATCTGGCAAAAGCAGGTATGGCCTGAGGATTTTGTACTGCATATAACGTATGCCGTAGAGCTTGCGGAAATCATCTTTTGTATAAAAACGTCCTCCTTTGTTACGGTAATTAAGCAGTGTGCGTACCTGTTTCTCTGTCAGGCCCAGTCTTAGTAAAGTTTCACGGCTAGCAGTATTGGGGTCAAACGGGAAAAGCTCAATAGTATCGTACCGGCGGATAATGTATTGGTCCAGACGGTTGAGGTAAGGCTGTTGCTTTTTCTCCTCAAGCTGGTTGATGAAAGTTTGGTATTCTTCCAGAAAAGACGAGTCTGCTTCAAACTCCTTGTAAAACAGATTGTCTGCATCGTAGCTCAGGTAGCTTATTGTGAAAATTGTTATTGTCATGACCAGGATAGCCTTTACCTGGTTGGGCGTGAATTGTAAAAATATCTCGGCAAGCCACTGCTTGAGCTCACGGAAGGTCATTGCTAGCAGGCTAAGTATTTAGCTATAAGATAGTAAAATTCTTATTTACCTGCTACAGAAATTCCGTAAGACTTATCATTAATTTTTATCATGAATTCACGCCTGGATACCCTGATACCTTGTTTTTCTAGCCAAGTAGATAGTTTTTCTGTCGTGTTGGTTGTTATGTTACTTAATGTTGAGTATAAAGTATGTGTTTGTGAAGGCTTGTAAACAACTATTTCATGCGTAAGCTCAGGTTCGACGGAGAATGTTCTAGGATGGATTTTTTCGACTATCTGGCTATCTTTACTGCTGTTTTCGATTGTTGCAATTGTGGGTTCTCCTGCCATTTCAGTTTTTGATGAAGTTAACTTTTCTTTTTCGTGGCTTACAACAACTGGTCGCGAAATATCAGGGAAAGGAGAAATATCGCCAGGTGTAAGGAAAATTATTTGTTCGAAATGTCCAGAAAGCTGTATACTTGTAAGTATCTGTTTATCTGGTTTGTTGAGGAATGTACTAATGGCCAAAAACATCATAAGCAGGGCAGCATAGGCTATAGCCCCCCTTGCTATGGTAGGGAAGTCAATGATTTTTCTTTTAAGTCCCTGTTTGTGTGGATATGTGATGTCAGGGGCTTTCAACCTGGTCTGTTGAAAAGCCTGATATTCCCTGGCTATCTGGGGGCTGTGAGCGATGAGCCCGGCAAGCTCTTTTTTCTGTTTTTCTGTAGCAATGCCTTCAATGTCTGATATGATTAGTTCTTCGGTGTATGTCAGCCCATCTATGTGGCTACGCTTAAGCTGGTTTTTATTTGGGAAAGGAATATCTCCTGGCGTGGGCACAGCAATTGTATTGCGAAGAGAGAGGATCTCTTCGCGTATATCAGGATTCTGGTTAAGAAAGCGTTCAAATTCTTTTTTCAGGTCATCAGGTAACCGGCCTTCTATGTAATCCAGTGCGTATATTTCGTAGTTCTGGCGCGTTATCATGGTATTAGATCAAGATTTTGGGGTCTTTGATGAATTCCCTCAAGAATTTACGTGCGCGGAATATGTATACTTTAACTTGACTTTCGTTCAGTCCAGTAATTTTTTCAATTTCTTTGTATGAATAACCCTCCCAATCACGAAGGAGTATAACACTTTTTTGTGCAGGAGGTAAACGGTCAATAGCTTTTTGCAAGATCTCCATAACGTCCGAATAACTGTCAGTATATGACGGATCCAGTCCTGTTTCCTCCAATGATGCTTGAAAAGATTTTTTCCTGTAGTTGTCAATGAATTTGTGATATACTATGGTGAACAGATATGATTTTATTTTCTGCGAATCAACTTTTTTGCGGTTTTTCCATAGCTTTTCAAAAGCATCTTGCACGAGGTCTTGAGCATCATCTCTATCGCCTGCCATCTTCAGAGCAAAGCGGTATAATCCGTCGGCATATTTGTCCACAGCTTCGTTATATTGCTCAAGAGAAATCATTTTTTACCCTATGCTTTATGTCAACAGTTAGACGAAAAAGTTCCAGAAAAGTTACATCAAGCTACAGGTTTTTTGTAGAAAAATTTAATCGTTGTACGCAGTATTGTATAACGCAATGAGAGATAGGTTATTATGAACCACAAGAGATTACCCACGAGTTTGACCAGGTCTTTTTCAAATGAGCTAACAAAAAAGAACACAGGAATAGCCATGGCAAAGGCCCATATATTGGAAGGTGTTAAACTTAAAATCATTCTGTAAATCAGACCAATTACAAATCCCAGTAAGAGCAAAGCTATATTCATACCGAACGGCCCGAAGTCTGCATATATCTCGGAGAAAAAACCAACACTAATGGATACCCCCTGTTTGGCGCCTGAGACATAGATCCCTGTGAGCTCTATTGTGTGTTTGGAGTCGTCAAGGGGAGGCTTGTTGGGAAACAACATCCTTGGCATAGTAACATGCCGTACTGCCCGCAGAATGTTCTCGCCCTGCATATAAGGCCTGTATGTAGGAATGTTCCTGATCGTTGCAGAGAAAAACTCCAGATAGAATATTCTTTTCAGGAGAGCTTCCTGTCCATATTTAAACCTCAAACGGTCAAAGTTTTTGGTATAGGAAAAAAATTTCTTTAGCGCTTCAGTCTTGGACACTACTACTCTTTGTCCCATTGTTCCGCCGGAGATGAAAAACCTGTAATCCTCTTTTATATAACTCCAGTATACGCCAAGGATAAAAACAAACACACCGAGTATTGTTATGTATATTGATTGCTTCGGGGTGAGCTGGCGCACTGTGAGATAACCAATAGGAATGATGAAGAAATATGGTTTGAAGTCGGCAAAAAAGCTTGTGAAAGAGAGGATTATCGCAGTAGAAACGAATAGCCAATATAGTCCAATATGCTTGCGCGTGTGGAAAACATTAATTGTTATAAGAAACAGTATTGACCATTTGAAAAATTTTAGCATGTGAAAAAATTCGGATATGCCTGGTATCAGAAATCTTATCCTGTTGAACAAGTAATCAACGACAAAAGCATACACAAAGTAAAAAAGCATTAACTTGATTGTGTCAAGCCTCCAGATTTCAGACAGGTCTACTTTCTTTGACCATTGTTTCCCGATGCCTATTTTTATGCCGATGGCCAGACTCACCAGTCCCACAACACTATACCAGAAAGCCCTCTCAATATTGTCCAATGAATAATACGGATACCACAAAAGGTCGCGGAATTCTCCATTGAAGAAAGCAACATAAAAATATCCAAGTGAAATAGACAACCACATGAAACCCAGGCCAAAGAGAATAATAGGGGGATGTCCTTCTTCCCAGAACAGGACAAATAACAAATACAGCACTATAAGGGAGGCAAGGATAGGCAAAAAATATTGGGTGAACAGTGAAATAATCAACAGTCCGAGAATGCTTACTTTGATGATTACAGGTATTTTATTATAGTGCTGGTGCGTAATCATTTAGAGTAATAATTTTTGTAAAACAAAACATGATATAGCTTCTGCCTAAGCCCAAGAAAATCTGCGGCTTTGGCTACCGCGCACCTGAGCCATAAAGCACACAGACAATCATAGTGCGAGAATTCTTTGAAATACTGCCAGGCGAGCCTGAACCTGCCTTTTATCATCATCTTCATGCCCCAGAGGCAGAACATCACATTTATCTTCCACTTCAGTCCCCGCTGTGCTTTTTTTATTAGCTCCGGACTGTCCAGGCGTCCTAACCAACGGGCTATAATTTGCTGGTTCTCCCGTAGCTGGTAGATCTTCTTGTCTAGCTGCTTGCTAAGCTGTCGTGGATGTTCGCGAAGCTGTATCAAGGCTTTGTTAATCACTCCAATATCCTTGCCACGCGAGAGGCGCTCCCACATGTCAAAGTCTGCAGAATATTTCATTTTTTCGTCAAAGTAGCCAGCGGCAGCAACAGCCTCTTTTTTTACCACAGTGTTGGCAATATTGCCTGTCACACTACCTGCTAGAATGGAAATTTTCACCAGATGCTGCTCTGGGATGATCTCATTCGTATAATTGGCTTTGTATGGCCTGATTATCTTTCCCGATGCGTCAATGACGTCACGTTGTGAGAAGAAAAATGGTACATCTGCGTGGCGCCGTGTAAAGCTAGCTTCCTTTTCCAGACAAAAAGGGTACATTATATCATCCTGGGACCACAGGTGTATCCATTGTGCATTGGCCTGGCGGATGAGAAAATTGAGCGTGGGGAAAAGCCCGCGGTTCTGCTCATTGCGAAAAAGGCGTATCCTGCTATCTGTAAGCGTCTGCAGGTATTCCCACGTGCCATCGGTAGAGTGGTCATCACAGATTAAAAACTCAAAATCCCTGTATGTCTGCGCCAGAACCGACTCCACAGAGGCCTTGACATAAGGCAAACCATTATATGTAGGCAATACAACAGCAAAGAAGCTCATTTACGCCTGCTTAAAAAGAATTTTACTACACCATAAAGATAAAGAAAAGGGGCAACAAACCATTTTTTCCAGTGCACGATACGCCAATTCACATTAAAGATTGAAAACAAAAACGGAAAACCAATTGACGGGTAATAATAATTTGCATTGATCACGTGTGCGTTGAGACAGGCCAGATAGCGACGCCGGCGGCCGCGCGGGAAGTTCTTTTGCTTAATTATACTGCGGAACCGTCTTTCTAGATCCATTTGCAGCATTAGCCGCTCCCGGAAGTCCATTGCCGAGATCTGTCCGCTGCTCCATCGGTTGTAAACAGAGAAAAAACCAGGAACATAGCAAAACCGTGCGCCTTCCAGTGCAGCAATAGTAAAATATTCCCTGTCCTGTGCCACTCGTGTAGCAGTATTCCATTGTCCCAGGCTGTGCAGGTGCCCTGCCACCTCACGCCGCATGAGATAATTTGCAGGAGGCGACCAGTTGTCGCGCAGTAGTTCATATAGATAATCAGGGTAAGCGGTGCGCTCCCGTACCTGGCGCCCTGTTTTGTTACCCTGTTCGTCGTATAAGTCCATGTACCAATCAGAATAAGCAATATCACACTCGTTATGCTGCTCCAGATATGTGACCTGTGCTTTGAATTTTCCCGGCAAAAGCTGGTCGTCGGCGTCTAGCCATTGAATGTATTTACCAGTAGATTGGACAAAACCAAAATTTCGCGCACTGTTGGATCCTTTGTGCGGATTGGTGAAGACTTTGATCTTGTCTGGATATTTTTTCTGAAATTCCTGTAAGATAACCAGGCTTCCGTCTGTGCTATGATCATCCACGCAGATTATTTCTCTCAGAAAATCCTGGCTGAGAACACTCTCAAGAGTTTGTTTTAGCCAGCGTGCAGAGTTATAAACAGGTATTATGACAGAGACCATGTTAGTGTGAAATTTGTATATAAAGGTATTCAGCCTGTGGACTAATAGTAAAGTCGTAATTAGTCAAAGCTTCCATGAGTTGTTTAGAGCAACCAGGAGTTTTCCTATCATGAAGTTCAATAAGAATTTTTTTAGTGATAGCAAGCCAGTCAGTATTTTTTCTAAAAATCTCTTTTTCTGCTCCTTCAATGTCAATCTTTAACAGGTCAATGCTTTTTATGTTGTATTTTTTTACAAGATAGTTTAAAGAGATAGATTCAATTTTCTGACCTGTTTTGTGGTTTGATATGTGCGAGCCAAGATGCGAGTTATCTACTGACAGGTTTAATGCAAGTCCATCTGTATGCCAGAGGGCTTTGTTGATTCTAATGATATTGCTATATTTTTTAGTATTTATCGTCAGTTGTGAAAAATTTTCTATGTCTGGTTCTATTGCAATAATTGTGGCTTCAGGAAAGACATTAGCAAAGTATATTGAGCTAAAGCCTGCGAAAGCCCCTGCATCAATTATAACTTGGGGTTTGTTTTTACTGTTGATATTGAGTTCTTGTTCTACTAAGATATGGAATAGAGTATCAACGTCTTTGGTATGAGGTCTAATGTATATCTCATGTTTTATCCCCGGAATGTATATTTTGTTTTTATGGTTTTTTAGAGCATTATATATCCTAGCTCCTTTAATTAGTCCGAATTTTTGGACTAATTTACAAAGTTTTAGCTTGTCCATTTTCCCAATTTATGTTTAGCTTTTATAAAATTTGTCTGAATTTTTTGCCACAGGTTTTTGTTTAAGTTATGGTCGTGAAAGATTTTTATTTGCTTCCACTCACCATCTTTTTTTGCCTGTGCCCAGAGCCAGGGCCGGGCGTTATAGACTTTGTTAGGGAAAAGTACATAAGAAATACCAAGTTTTTCAAGTAGTTTATCTTTGTGAATTAAATGGTTGAGAGGCATTTGATCGCCCGTAGGTGTGCCAGATTTTATTTCCTCGTCTTTATTTTTTGCCACAAGATCATACCATGCCTGCAGGAATTGCTTGACTTTTTCATTCTTGCGGAACAATATAAAACCACCCTGGAATGTTTCTGTATCAATATAATCAATAAACTGGGGACGCTCTGACCATTTAGCTTTTACCCTGTGTGTGAAGCCCATGTCATAGATAAGCAGAAAATCAAATAATTCGTAGATTTTGTCAACTACCATTGTGTCGCTATCAAGATAAAGAGTATAATCAAAAGGAGAATTTATCATGTTTTCAATCTTGTATTTCTGTGGATGCTTCACTGGTTCCTGGTAGATGATAATGTCCAGATATTTGCTTTTGACACCAGGGATGGTTGTGAATAGGGCTGTTTTTAGCCTGGGGTTGTGTTTTTTTAGTGTCTTGGCAGAAAAGATAGCTTCTTTGACAAACTTAATATCCCCTCCTGCTGTATAAATCACACCTTTGGTTTTCATAAGTTTTTAGTTTTATGATAAGTTAAATACCAATTAACAAAGTGTGTAAGCCCTTGCTTCAGGTCGGTGCTTGGCTCGTAGCCGAAATCTTTTTGGATCTTAGATATATCTGCTAAGGTATTGTAGACATCTCCTTGTTGCATTGGAACAAGCTGGATTTTTGCTTTTTTACCAAGGATTTGTTCCAGTTCTTTAACCATGTCTATAACCTGGATTTTCTTTCCACTTCCAATATTATAGACAGAAAAGTCATGTCCTTGGGCAGTATGATTAATTATTAGATTTATCCCATTGACAATGTCTGCAATATAAGTAAAATCACGTGTCAGGTTGCCCTGGTTGAATAGTCTTATTGGTTGGTTTTCTAAAATCTTTTTTGTAAAAATATAGTAGGCCATGTCAGGCCTTCCCCATGGTCCGTAGACAGTAAAAAGACGTAGCACTGTAAATCTGGTTTTATGTAATTGTGAATAAGCTTTAGCAATAATTTCATCAGCTATTTTGGTTGCTGCATAAATGCTCACAGGAGAGTTTGTGCAAATATCCTCTGAGAAAGGGAAAACATTTTTGTTGCCATAAACACTTGAGCTACTTGTAAATATAAAATGTTCAATATGGTTTCTGGCCGCCAGTTCTACCAAATTGTAAAATGCCACGATATTATTGTCAATATAGGTTTGAGGGTTTTTCAGGCTATATCTAACCCCTGCCTGGGCTGCCAGATGAATGATTTTGTCAAATTTGTGTTCATTAAAGATCCTTTCCACTTTTTCAAAATTGCGTAAATCGGTTTTAAAAAAGCTTATATTTAACCTCTTACTAACAACCCTGCGGTCATCCAGAATATCGTTTATGTCTATGCCCAAGTTTTCAAGACGGGCTAGTTTTAAGTTTAAATCATAGTAAGCATTGAGGTTATCAATACCTATAATTTCATGTCCCTCTTCAGTCAATTTTTCCGCTAGGTGAAAACCTATGAATCCTGCGATACCTGTAATCAGAATTCTCATGTTTGGGTTGGATTTATTGGTTTAATTACTTTTGCAGGAACACCTGCACATATAGTCTCACGCGGGCAGTTTTTGGTGACCACTGCCCCCGAGGCTATAACGCTTCTTTCGCCCACGCCCACACCATGGAGGATAATAACTTTAGCCCCTATCCATACTCCGTCCTGTATGTGCACTGGTTTGGTTTCTACTCCTCCTTTCCATGCTGGTTTGCCAGGATCAGAGTAATCATGGTCATGGGTAAAGATTATTGAGAATTGTCCCACTGCTACTTCTTTACCCAGGAATAAATCATCCGCCACATCAAGCATTGCATAATCATTAATATGTGTGCCATCTCCGACCGAGAGATTGCCTTCTACTTCCTGCTCACGCGAGAATATTTGTACATAAGTGGAGATATTAACCTGTTTACCAAAAACGAATTTCCCTTGTCTTGCGCGTATCACAGTGCCTTTCATTATCCAGCAATTATCCCCAATAATTATCTGTGCACCGGGTCCGGCAATGATTTCAACATCCTGGTCAATGCGGCATCCAGAGCCTATCTTTATCTCCCCACCCTGTCCAATGCCAAAATAGACATTACGGCCTATCTGCGTCCTGTCCCCAATCACCAGACGGCCTTTGCCTTCCACCCTGACAGGGAAAGAGAGCCTGGCGCCCTTACCAATGCTAGCGCGCGAGAGGCGGAAGAGCCAGTAAAAATGGCGGGCGAGACGTTGGAGTATGTATGTTAACCATTTGATAATCATATTACTGTATATCTGTTATGTGGACTTTAGGCAATGGTCCCAGGGCATATTTCCATAAGCTAAAAATGTCCAGGTCTGACATTTTCAGAAGCTTGTGTGCTATTGCAAGCCTTCCCTTGCGTGCATAAAACAGAATATTTCTAGCCTGGCGGCGAAGCACTTTTCTGATAGCCATCTGCTTTTCCCCGCCTTTGAGCGGACAATCTTTTGAAGACAACAAGCGATGCTCCACGACGAAATAGGAAAAAGGTACTTCTGGGCGTGTCTTATTTTGCATATTCTGCTGGTCTCCATGGATTCTATACCAGACAATACCATGGGGCATCAGGACAACAGGATATTTCTGCGACAGACGCATCCACATCTCCATGTCACCGTAATACAAATCGCCAGAAAAGCCACCCACGTCCCAGAAAGCATCTGTACGTATGATTGCCGATAGAGGCGCCTTGTGAAAGATCCACCTGTCTTCTATATAATGACGGCGGTAAGCCTGCTCTGGCGTGAGGGCAAACGGATAAATGCGCTGCTGGTCCTGCGGCAGGGAGCACAACCCATAGCCTGCTTCGGGGAATTGCTCCATGTAATAGACTAGCTGCTCCAGTCCAAAAGGGTAAACCATATCATCGGCATCCACATATTTGAGGTATTTGCCACGTGCATAACGGGCAGCCTGGTTGCGGTTTTGGTAATCGCCCAGGTTTTTCTCATTGACATACACGCGTATGCGGCTATCCAACCTTTCATAGCTACGGGCTATCTCCACTGTATGGTCGCTGGATCGGTCGTCCACAATAATAAGTTCCCAATTTTTGTAAGTAGAATGTAAAACACTCTCAATTGCTTCGGCGATATACTTCTCTCTATTATACGCTGTCATCAGGACCGAGACAAGGGGCTGTGGCATGAGGTTATTTTTCTTACCATTTATGCAAATATAACAAAAAACCTCCCATATAGTGGGAGGTTTTTCTATTTGTGGGAGGTTAATGCTGTCCGTCTGATGAAGATATTATATTATAACCAGTGAAAAAATCATTACGAATAACACGTTTGAATTTAACTTTTAGTTTGTAATGCCTATAATAAAACCGTTGCAAATATGTAGTATCTTTAACTTTACTCGTTGGTAATATGAGGATAACATCAGGATTGTTAACCATATC
>JALWNS010000185.1 GCA_027083655.1 Bacteroidales bacterium
TAATTTGGGTTTATTTTATTTTTGTAATCGCTATTACTTCAACAAAACAACATAAAATGCTATCGCAGTAACAAAAAATCCCCTGGCAGCTAGGCTGCCAGGGGATTTTTACATGCCCAAAGAGGCTCGCTCTTAATTATTAGCATTTTGTTCTGCAAGCTTTTTGACGAGCTCTTCCTGGACGTTAGGTGGTACCTGCGCGTAGTGTGAGAATTTCATTGTGTAAGTACCACGACCACTTGTCAGGGAGCTCAGAGATGTCGAATAACGATCCATTTCTGCCAATGGCACCTTAGCTGTGATAATAGTATAACGACCTTCGGCGTTCTGGTTTTCTATCAGGGCACGGCGTGTATTAAGGTCGCTCATCACATCACCGACGTTTTCGCTAGGGACCCGGATCTTTACCTCATATATTGGCTCAAGAATCTTCGGATTAGCATTACGGAACGCCAGGTCAAAAGCATTACGGCCTGCTAGTTTAAATGACACCTCATTAGAGTCGACAGGGTGCATCTTACCATCAAAGACAATAACACGTACATCACGCACAAAACTACCTGTCAATGGGGAATTTTCGAGCTTCTCGAATATACCCTTAATGATTGCAGGCATGAAGTTCTTGTCAATAGCTCCACCGACAACACAGTTGTAGAACACGAATTTACCGCCCCAGTCAAGGTCAAATTCTTCTTTACCTTTGATTGTAAGAGAGATTTCACGGTCTGGGAATTTAAATCCTGTTGGATCTGGTTTGCCTTCTTCGTATGGTTCGACAACAAGGTGTACTTCGCCGAATTGACCGGCACCTCCAGACTGCTTCTTGTGACGGTACTGTGCCCACGCAGGCTTGGTCACTGTCTCACGGTATGGAATACGTGCTGGTATAAAGTGAGAAGGTATCTTATACAAGTTATCCAGAAGCCACTTCATTGTGTTGATATGGTGCTCACCCTGGCCACGTATAATCATCTGCTTGAGCTCCTTGGAATATTCAACGAGGAAAGTAGGATCTTCTTCGTGCAATTTATATAAAATAGAAGCGAGTTTTTCCTCGTCAGATTCATTTTCTGCCTTAATAGCAGTCCAGAATTTTGGCTCTGGATATTCAATCTCTGGGAATTTCCAATCCACGCCTTTTTCTGTCAGGGTGTGCCCTGTCTTTGTGTCTTTGAGCTTAACTGTAGAACCCAGGTCGCCAGCATACATCTCTGCAACCTTATCGCGCTTGCCTCCAAGATTAACAAAAATCTGGGCAACACGCTCTTTTGTCTGTTTCTGCTGATTAATTAGATCCTGGTTTTCTGTGAGTTTACCACTCATAACCTTAAAATAGAGAACATCACCAACGTGATGCTCACTTGTAGTCTTAAAAACAAACAATGAGGTTGGAGCCTCTGGATCCACTGGTACATCCTTACCATCAACTGTCTTTGCAGGTGGCATCTCATTTGGAGCAGGTGCGACATTAACAATAAAATCCATTACACGGCGTACACCGTAGTCTTTCTTAGCAGATGTGCAGAAAAGAGGAAATATCTCGCGGTTCATGAAGCCAGTCCGCAACCCTTTCATTAATTCTTCTTCGCTCAATGTTCCTTCTTCAAAATATTTTTCCATTAAGCTTTCATCAGACTCTGCGGCTGCTTCGATTAGCTTTTCCCTTAGATCCTCTGCCTTATCCATCTCACTATCAGGAATATCCAACTCCTGAGCCTCACCTCCATCACCTTCCCATTTGAGCATTTTCATCTTCAGAAGGTCAATAACTGCATCAAAACCAGAGCCGGGATTAACAGGATATTGTATTTGAACAACTTTTGAACTCAGATATTCTTTTGCTTCCTCTACTGTCTTGTCATAGTTAGCTGTCTCATGATCGAGATGGTTAACTATTAAAATAACCGGTTTACCTTTTTCTTCTGTATATCGCCATGCGTTTTCTGCTCCTACTTCTACCCCATTTTGCGAATTAATTACCAACACTACAGTATCTGCAATATGGATAGCAGTAACTGCCCCACCTACAAAATCATCATTACCAGGAGCATCTAAAATGTTAATCTTCTTATCTTTCCATGGAGTGTAAAGAAGTGAAGTATAAACCGAATGCTCTTGATTGTGCTCTACTTCCTTGAAGTCTGAAATGGTATTATGTTTTTCAACTTCTCCGCGGCGAGTAATAAGTCCGCCTGCATAAACCATTGTTTCGGCAAGAATAGTCTTACCAGATCCTGCACTACCAACAAGAGCAATATTCCTAATGTCTTGTGTTTTGTAAACTTTCATATGCCCTATCTTTTAACTTTTAATTTTTTCCTGACAAAAGGTTTCCCCTTTTTACATTTAGTCCACAAAATTAAGAAACTTTTTGAATTTTAAAACACTGTAGATTTTTTTTTTAATTTTTACACCAAATGTTTTTGCAGTAAAGTATAAGAGACTACTTTTGTTATAGAGAAAACTAAAATTTTAAATACCTTGCTATGAAACGAATTATTTCCCTGCTTTTAGCAGTTTTATTGATTTTTTCATCTGTACGCGCAGATGAGGGCATGTGGCTACTCTCCCTCATAGGTAAGAACTACCAGCAGATGAAAGCTCTCGGGTTCAAGCTCACACCCGAAGATATCTATAGTATTAACCACTCCAGTATGAAAGATGCCGTGGCAGCAATGAATCATGGCATGTGTACTATGGAGCTTGTTTCGCCTAAAGGTTTGCTGCTTACTAACCACCATTGTGGATATCATGCTATACAGCAACTTAGCACACTAGAAAATAATTACTTGCGAGATGGTTTCTGGGCTCGTTCTTATGAAGAAGAACTACCAGTGCCCGGAATGACAGCCTGGTTTCTGGTCCGCATGGAAGATGTTACAGACAAGATAATGAGTGAGTTGAATGATGACATGAGCGAAGCCGAACGTGATGCTATTATCCGTAAGGTATCCCAACGTTTGGTAAAAGAAGCCACTGAAGGCACTGATTATGAAGCAGAAGTAAAAGAAATGTTTGACGGCAACCAATATTTTTTATTCGTTTATCGCGTTTACAAAGACATCCGTCTTGTAGGTACGCCACCAGAAGCAATAGGTAAATTCGGTGGAGATGTGGACAACTGGATGTGGCCCCGGCACACAGGTGACTTTTCTATATTCCGTATTTATACAGCCCCAGATGGTAGCCCTGCAGAATATTCTCCTGAAAATGTGCCAATGGAGTCTAAATATTACCTTCCAATCTCCCTGAAAGGTATACAAGAAGGTGACTATGCCCAAATAATGGGCTTCCCTGGCTCCACAAGCAGATACCTGACAACATGGGAGGTAAAAAACGTTATGACACACGAAAATGCTATCCGTATAAAGGTCAGGGAACAAAAGCTTAACATCCTCAAGAGCTATATGGATAAAGATCCCAAAATACGCCTCCAATATGCATCTAAATACGCTAGTAGCTCTAACTATTACAAGTATTCCATTGGACAGAACAGGGATCTAAAACGCCTGAAGGTTATTAAAGAAAGGAAAAAGGTACAAAAGGAATTCATGAAATGGGTAAATGCAGACAAGGAACGCAAAGAACGTTATGGCAAAGCTCTAGATATGATACGCGAATCCTTGAAAAAATCCGCAGATTTGGATGTGGCACAGAATTATTGGTTTGAAGCTATTTATCTTGGTCCAGAAATCATACGTGAAGCATTGCATGTTATGCGTGCAATCAATCCCCAGGCTAGTAATGATGAGATAAAACAAGCAAAAGAGGAGCTTCTCGATTATGCAAATGAATTTTTCGAAAACTATAATGCGCAAGTAGATGAAGATCTATTAGTTAACCTTTTCCAACTATACAAAGAGAATGTTGATAAAAAGTATTATCCCTCAGTTTTCCAAGATATTGAAGAAAAAGGAGGCTTCAAAGCATACGCTGATAAATTATACAAAGAGTCTTTCCTCACAGATAAAGACCGCTTTATCAAAGTAGTGGAAAATCTGGATCCACAGGAAATTATGTCTGACCCTGGTATGCAATTGGCACAATCTGTTCTAAACACTTATTTTGAGATACAAAGTCTCAAGCAAGACTATGATGACCAGAGAAGAAAAGGACGCCGTCTATATATGGAGGGATATATGGCCATGATGAAAGAAAAAGATCCAAATTATCTTTTCTATCCTGATGCAAACTCTACTGAACGTTTGACATACGGCACAGTGAAAGGTTATTACCACGAAAAAGATCCAGACTTTTATACAACAACAGACTCTTATGATCCTAACACACAGTATTTCAAGCCATTTACCGTAATAGAAACATATCTCGAGAAAGAAGAACATTACAAGGGTACACCATACGAAAAAGATTTCACAGTACCAGATAAACTCCGCAAACTCATTGAAACAAAAGATTATGGACAATATGCTGATCCTAAACTTGGCACTATAGTTACTTGCTTCTTGACAGATAACGATATTACAGGAGGAAACTCTGGTAGTCCTGTAATAAATGGTAATGGAGAACTGATTGGCCTGGCCTTTGACGGAAACTGGGAAGCTATGAGTGGGGATATTGAATACGACGAAGACTTGCAACGTACTATCTGCGTTGATATCCGTTTTGTACTGTTCATTATAGACAAATATGGCGGAGCCCAAAGACTTATTGACGAGATGAAAATCGTTAAATAAAACTTTCTAAGTTTTATCACTATAGCGCCCGGTAGCTTAGCTACCGGGCGCTGTTTGCTGTTAATATAACATTAAAAGCCCTCAGAGCTAATAAAACTAACCGGAAAGTATTAATGACACCCGGAATAAAAAGTTTTTAAAAAATTTGTTCCTGTTGGATAGCTAATTTACTATAGTCCCCATTCGTTTGAAATAATGGGGAGAGTCGCCCCAATCCTGCATTATAGGTCTGAGCCTGTACATCTCCAGTCTCTTGTTCAGGCACTGGACGCAGGCATCTCCTCCTTCATCAGTACATGGCTTGCCTTCGTATAACAAATAATCCTGGCGATGGTCTGGTGTAATATTAGGCATTATCACATTACATGCAAAATCAAGGGCTTTCTCGCGTCCCATTGGATCAATGGCCTGCAAAGCAGTCGTGGCAGCAATGTTGATATCTGGCATGAGTATGCGCAAGATAGCATTCATTTTCATGGTAAGTAGCTGACGCTCCCGCAGGGGCATAAGCAGATGCCGGTAATTATACAGGGGTGTCTGGTTGTGC
>JALWNS010000186.1 GCA_027083655.1 Bacteroidales bacterium
GCGTTTAGTCCCTGCAGATTTTCAATAAAGAGTAGCATTACAGCACCACCATATTATCGCCCATATCGCGGTCGGCGCCTAGCTGGCCGTCTAGCTCTATCTTTTGCGGCTTCTGCTCTAGTGGTATTGTGATTGTTATCTCCCGCATGTCTTTCCACACATCCATTCGTCGCTCAACGGTTTTCTCAGTGCCGCTGGCCTGGGGCACGGGGAAGCCGTAATTGCCTATCTGTCCGCCGTAGCCGATGAGGGCTCTAATATCATTTTTTACTTGATTTTGGGAAGGGTATATTAGAAATCCTTTTTTGGCATTCAAAACGTGCAAGTAGGTGATAAGTTGATATAAACCGTCTTTGTTGACTTCTGCAATTTTGGTGGGTAAACCTTTATTCTCCCCCTCTTTTAACCTCCCATTCCTCTAAAAACTCCCAAACCTTCTTATGCTGAATACCTGACCGGCTTATGGTCATATCGTCTAATGTGATGACCAGTTTTGGGTAAGCGTCGCGGATTTTTTCAAGTGGATTGAATTCTCTTTCAATAACTTTTTTGTCAGTTAAAAGATAAGCTACTTGAATATATATTTTTTCATCGCCTTTTTCGGCAATAAAATCAACTTCACTATAACGCTGCTGGCCAACAAATACTTTGTATCCAAGTCTTCGCAGATGAATGTAAACAACATTCTCAAGCGACGAAGCAAACTCACGGGTTAACGAAGGGAAAAGATAATTGCGAAACCCCAGATCTGTAAAGTAAAACTTTCGCAAGTTACCTAAAATCTCCTTTGTCTTAACGTGTTTGCGCTGTGCTTGATAGACTATGAAAGCTTGCTCTAGATGCTGAAGGTAATTTGCAATTGTCTGAAAATCAACTTTTCTACCACGGTTTTTATAATACTTGACAATGTTGGGGACAGAAATGAGATTGCCAATGTTGTTGAGCAAATAAAGAAATAAATCTTCTAGCAGCTGTGCTTCCTTGATTTTGTGACGGTTGATAATATCTCGGACAATTATCGTATCTTTTAACGCTTGAAAATAAAACATTTTAGCTTCGTTATCACCTATAAGTAAGGCTTCAGGCATTGCGGTATTTGTCAAGTAGGTAATAAAATTTTCTTTGGTATTGGGTAAATTGTTTATTGTCAAAAATTCTTTATATGAAAATGGAAATACTTCTAAAACAACATAACGACCTGCAAGTAATGTAGCTAACTCGCCTGAAAGCATTGTGGAATTTGAACCACTGATGAAAACTTCAAAGTCTTTAGTCGGATCTTGCGCTAATGAAACAATTAATTTTTGCCAGTCCTTAACCGTCTGAATTTCATCAATAAAAAAATAGACTTTGCCAGCCGGCTTGTAAATATGTAAATATGTGTCAATAAGCTGTTTGAGTCTTTCAGCAGTGTCAATTTCTTTAAGTTCATAAAGCTCTTTAGTCAGGTAAAACAAATTTTTACCATTAATCCCATTATCAAAAAGTTGGCGCTGCATTTGTCGCAGAATATAGCTTTTGCCCACACGCCGCTGACCTACAATGGCTTTTATCAGCCGATTGCCTGTTAACTTTGTCAAGCGATTTAGATAAAAATCCCTGCGAAAACCTATATTGTACTTTGGGACATCTTCCCAGTAATTGTATGGCCTTAGTAAATCAATTATTTGCTTCATATTAGTTTGTAGTCTAATTTTCTGCAAAATTACACAAAATTTTATTCTATCCAAATTTTCTGTAAAAATTGCACAATATTAGATTGTATTCAAATATTATATACGAAACCTTATAGACTTCTGGGACTAAACCCATTGTTTATTAACAAGCCAGGCACGCCGCGGCGTGCCTCGTCAGAGTATCTCACCTTTTGCTTTTTACTAAACCTTTTCCTACAAGGTGCTTTCTGCACTCTTGCAGGTACGATGGCGTTTAGTCCCTGCAGATTTTCAATAAAGAATAGTACTACAGCACCACCATATTATCGCCCATATTGCGGTCGGCGCCTAGCTGGCCGTCTAGCTCTATCTTTTGCGGCTTCTGCTCTAGTGGTATTGTGATTGTTATCTCCCGCGTGTCTTTCCACACATCCATCCGTCGCTCAACGGTTTTCTTTGTGCCGCCGTCCAGGGTTATTGTTAGCTTCACTGGCAATGGCAGGCCACCGCGGTTTTTGATAGTCACTGTTAACTGGCCTCCGCTGTATTCATAATTTGTAATACCCAGGTCTGGATATGCGAACTCAAAGAAATATGGACGCCAGAACCAGCTCAGGTCCTGACCCAGCACTTCATTAAATGTGTAAAAGAAGTCATAAGGGTATGGGTGCTTATATTCCCAGCGCTTTGCATATTCCCTTAGTGCTTTGAAGAATGCGTCCTCACCGGAATACTGCACTAGCTGGTAGAAGGCAAAGGCAGGGCGGTTGTATGCAATATGGCGGTATGCATTACGGAAGTAAACAAAGCCTGTGCTTGCCATTATTGGAAAATCGTCAATAGTGCCAGCTACCGAAGCATAGCGTCTGACCATGTCGCGGAAAATATTCTGGCATTTATACGGATAAATGTCCTGTGCTACAAACCGTGGAATGAAATTAATTATACCCTCGTCCATCCAGGCGTAGAAAGTCTCATTAGCACCTGTGAGGAATGGGAAATATGTATGTCCTATTTCGTGGGCTGTGACATAAGCATCGCTACAGCTGTCGGGAAAGTTAGCCTCATTGACCATCATAGGATACTCCATAGCGCCGCCCCCGTTGAACACTGTCATCTTGGGATATGGATAAGGCACCTTAAGAGTCTTGTACGAGAAATTTTCTATTATCCTGCGTGCCAACCATGCTTTGCGCGAAAATTCTTTGTTCTCAGGGTTATATGCAGCGCTTATAAATACCCTGCGTCCATCTGGCATTTTCAGCCCAGTACCATCCCATACGTAATGATCAGAGGTTGCAAAAGCAAATTCCTCAATTTGCTTACCTTCAAAGACCCATGTCAGATTGCCCTGTTTTTTTGTTAGTATCTGACCTTTTTTCAAGTCTTTTTCTGTGATGATGTGGACAACTTCATCCGAATTTTTAGCCTTATTTATCCGGTCAATTATTCTCCTGTCAAACACCTGCTCAGGGTTCATCAACACACCTGCCGCCCATACAACGTTTGGAGCAGGCACAGTAATCTCTACGTGAAAATTGTTTAAAGGATCATTGTAATATTCTTGCATGCCTGTAAATGGGCGCATGTCCCAGCCAAACACATCGTCATAAACGGCTATCTCCGGGTACCAGTAGCCAATGAAGAATGTCCTCTCTCCGTATTTACCGTAGCGAATAGGGCGCTCAGTAGGAATAGGCCCTTCCCATGCTATCTCCACGCGTACTACAGAATGAGGCGGAATAGGCTTTTTTAACCTGACGAACATCAGATCGCTATAATGCCTTAGCTCCTTACTCTGGTATGACTGGCCATCTACAGAGAATGAATTAATTTTAGTGCCTCCGTGGATGTCGCCTGGCATAAGGGCAAAATCGCGCATTGCCCCTTTTTTGAAAAAGTCTTGATACAGACGTATGACCAGCTGCCTGAGAGTGTCAGGACTGTTGTTGTAATATGTGATCACCTCATGTCCTTTGAGGTAGGCTTTATCCGGGTCAAAACTGGCTTTGATGTAATAATCAGCATGATTTATCCAATACTGGGGACCGGGCACGCCGCTCTTGGTGCGTGTTCCTTTCTCAATGGCCCTTTGAAATTCCAGAGGCATGTAAAGCTCCTGGGCACTCAGTCCAAAAGCCACTAAGCCGACGAAAAACACAACAACTAACCGTTTCATTTCAATAGCATTTTTACGATTTTTTCTTTGAATTTATTAGCTGGTGGATAACGGACAGGCAAGTCAATCCACAGGTTTTTGTGATACACTGACCGCTTGTTGGAGAAAGCTTCAAAGCTATACCAACCATGATAGCGTCCCATACCGCTGTTGCCCACGCCGCCAAATGGTATGCGCGGGTTTACAAAGTGCATCAATGTGTCGTTGATACTTGCTCCGCCTGATGTTGTGCGGCTTAGGACAGAACGTGCCTTCCTGCGGCTTCGTGTGAAATAGTAAAATGCCAGTGGCTTGGGCCGGCTCGTGACAAATTTTATCACTTCCTCTATGTCTTCATACTCCATGACGGGCAGAATTGGTCCAAATATTTCATACTTCATCACTTCACAATCTGTGTTCACACCGGTCAATATTGTTGGCTGGAAATAGCGGTCTTCTACATCGTACTGCCCACCATAAAAGACCTCGCCGCATTGCAGGTATTGTGCAAGGCGTTCAACGTTTTGTTTGTTAATAATTCGTGGATAATGAGCAGTCTGCCGTTGGTCCTTGCCATAAAACTCTTCTATGTACTGGACAATAAGCTGGAGCAGCTCATCTTTGACCTCATGGTGTACAAACAGATAATCAGGAGCAATGCAGGTCTGCCCTGCATTTGTGAGCTTGCCAAAGACAATTGATTTGGCGGCTAACTTGAGATTAGCATCCTTGTCAACTATTGTAGGGCTCTTGCCTCCGAGCTCTAGCACAACAGGTGTCAGGTTGCGCGAAGCATAGTTCATCACCACGCGGCCTGTGTTGGGACTACCAGTGAAGAAAATAAAGTCAAATGGTTCGGATAGCAAATCCTGGTTCACATCGCGATGTCCCTGGAAGAGGGCAATATACTGCGGATCAAAAGTCTTGTCAATGATCTCGGCCATCACCTCCGAGGTGTGTGCCGAATAAGGCGAAGGTTTAAGTACAGCAGTATTTCCTGCAGCAATAGCTCCAACCAGTGGTGCAAAGAGCAGCTGGAACGGATAATTCCATGGCGAAATGATTAGCACATTACCATAAGGCTCATGAATAATATAGCTACGTCCGCTAAAAGCAGTCAAGGGCGTAGGACGGCGCTGGGGCCTGGCCCAGCGCCGTAAATTGCGTATCATCAAGGATATTTCCTCCAGTACAAATCCTATCTCAGTGGCATAGGCCTCAAAGGAGGACTTGTGGAGATCCTGGTAAAGCGCCTCTTTTATCCAGTCCTCATAGTCCAGGACTGCCTGGCGCAGACGGCGCAGCTGCTGGAGACGGAAGTTTATGTCTCTCGTCTTTCCTGACTGGAAAAACTGCCGCTGGAGGTCCAGTGTCTGTTTTATTTTTTCCTGTAAATCGCTCATAATGCAGAGAATTATTTTG
>JALWNS010000187.1:0-4147 GCA_027083655.1 Bacteroidales bacterium
ACTTACTCTCGGAAAGAGAGAATAGACGAAAAAGGCTATGAGCAAAATTGCCAGAGCAATAAAAAATCGCTTAATCCATTTTTTAAAATTCGCTTTCATAAATGTCAGTTTTTTAAGAAATAAATAAGGCATAATTTCCTATGTAAAACAAAAATATAAAAATTCCTTCTTGTGATGATTAAAGTTTATCACGCAAAAATTGACTTTAAAATTCCTGATATTACCAATTTCAAAATCTATTTAACCCGGCAGTGGAAATTTAAAACCCTGATGTGTGCTTGGTTCTGATGTGTGTTAGACGCTTATAGAGCAACCTAACAGACCTTGCGGTCTGTCAGGTTGTGCGTCCTTCGGACGCTAAGGGTTTTACTTACAAATAATACACCTGCACTTTGCCTAGTATTTTATCATCTACATGTGGATAAATGTAGGGGTGAAGATTTGAATACTTGGAGCACTTTACAAAGTTAACAGACAGAATAGCAAATAGTCAGGTTATGACATTTGGGGCGAATGTTAATTAACTAGACTATTTATTTTTATTTTTCTCAGATCTTTTGTAGACATACTCTATTACAAAACAAAACATTATTATTCCAATAGCCACCAAAACACCTGTTTTGTTAGAATGGTATTGCTGGATTATCAAAACCAATGTTGCTATCACACACAGTAGAAAACCAAGTAGAGGTATTATTTTACTGCTGTTTATTTTATCTGATAACTTAAAACCAACAAAATTTACCACAGAAAATATGACCAAAAAACCCACACTTCCTGCTATCGAAATACTTTCCAGTTTTAAAGAATTAGCAACTATCAATGTCAACACAGCGGTTATGAGCAAACCTATTGGTTGGTTCCATAATTTACTAGTCAACTCATGAGGAGATTCATCATCCTCAGCTATTTCATAGTTTACACGGCTTCCTCCATATAAAGATGCATTAATAGCTGAAAATGTTGATAAAAGGGCAGCTACTGTAATGATGACAAAACCTACTTGACCGAGCATAGGTTTAGCCGCCTCTGCTAAAACATAATCCCTCGCAGTTTCAATTTCATTGAATGGCAAAGAACCAACAGTTATTACTGCAATAACAAAATATAGCGCAACAACAAAAATCACAGAATAAAAATATGCCTTAGGTATATTTACACCAGGGTTTTCAATATCAGGAGCTGCATTAGCAATCAACTCAAAACCTTCGTAGGCAACAAAAATAACCATCCCTGCGGTTATTAACTTTAAAGGTGGAGCCCAATTTTTTATAGCTAATTGCTCCACATTAGGATTCCCCAATAATCCGTATGCTCCAATAAAAACAAATGAAACGAGGATTACCAATTTAATAACAACTACATATGCTTCAATTTCACCAACAACTTTTATACTATAATAATTTATTACAGAAGCTAGTACAATGACTGCAGTTAAATAAATATGATAATCAAGCACTTTACTACTTGTGAGCTTTAATAAATTAGGAGCATAAGAACCAAATGCCGAAGCATAAAGGGAAAGCATAATAATATAACTAATCCAGAGCAAGTTGTTAATTCCTCCACTAAATACACCTCTTCCAAAACCTTGGTTAATAAATTTTACTGTACCACCTCTATCTGGAAATGCTAACGATAGTTTTACATAACTATAAGACGTAATTAAAGCTATTAGCCCCGCTATTAAAAAGGCTATTGGCGTTCCTCCTTTGCCTAAGACAACGGCTAATCCTAATACTGCAAAAATACCTCCTCCTACCATGCCTCCTATTCCAATGGACATAGCCTCTTTCAGGCCTATTTTTTTAGATTGCATAACTTATATAATTTATGTTATTAAACTTTGTTTCAGTAGTTTGACAATAACCATAAAAATTCCTTAAATCCTCTAAAACAATATTTCCTAACCACTTCTATCCCACCCTCATCCTCTTATTCAAAATATACAGTGCAAGGTGGGAGCGGAGCTCCACCTTGCGCACGCCATAGCCGAACTGGCGAAGGTCATCCATGAAAGTTGACTGAAAATCGCGGTAATGGCTACGCTCTATATCCTCCACAAGGCGGGAAAAGAAAGGCAGGGGACGGCTATCAAAATCATGCACCACTACTGCCACGCGTGCCACACGTACCATCTCCCCAAGGATGCGGTTGCGGTTGTACCTGTCAGGACCATGCAGGACAAAAGAAGCAGTGACTATGTCAAAGCTATTATCTTCGAACATGCTCATGTTTACTGCATTAAGCTTATAAAACTCAATATCCGGGTAAGACACCCGGGCCCGTGATAACATCTTGTCCGACAGGTCAATACCTACTACGCGAGTAGCCCCTAGCTGCTTAAAAAGAACTGCCCATTTACCTGTTCCGCTTCCCACATCCAGCACGCTCGCTCCACCTATAGGCAGGTGCCTTCTTAGTTGGTTTATTGCTTTTCTGTACTTCATTGTTGCAAACATTGTAATCAGGTCATAAACAGGTGCTATCGTATTGAAAACAAATTCTTCCCGGCGAAAACCGTCTTTTGAGAAGTAATCCCGTATACCCATGACTACTTGGTTTTACTCACCAACCCAACGAGAAAAGCACCTTTTTTGAACAGGGTGTCCTGGTCCAGTTCCATCTCTTTGTCCAAAACCCTGCCTTCTTCTATTACTACACCTGCCTTTATCTGTGGTTCTCCAAAAACCTGCAGCAGGCTATGCAGTGTCTCCGGGGTAAAAGGCCGCGAATGGGATATTGTACTCGATTTTTTTTTCATTTTTTCCTGGATATATGGGGAATTACCATTCAAAGCCCCTATAAGTAAGTTACCTCCTGGACGCAATACACGGTATATTTGTGAGATGGCCTTGTCTAGATTATCAACAAATTCCAACGACGTAATAGCAAACACATTGTCAAACGACTCATCTCGAAAGTCTAGCTTTTCCACATCTTTGACAAGAAACATAGCCGAATCTAAATGTTTTGAACGTGCCAACTCTATCATTCTCTCCGAGATGTCAATAGCTACAAGTGGAAATCCCATCGTTGTAAAGAATTTGGTCCAATGACCTGTACCACACCCTATTTTCAGGCTATGCCTTCTGGGCAGAAAATGGAGCATTTTTTTGACCATTGCTTTCTCAACCTCATCCACGTCCCTGCCCAGAGGTGTGAGGTAAAAACTTTCGTATTTATCTGCTACCAAATTGAAATCTAACATAGCTACTCGGTTAAAGACTGTGCTGATAACACCTTGACCGAACGGTCAATCTTGCGTATCAAGCCCTGCAGTACATTGCCAGGTCCGACTTCTATGAATTCCTGTGCACCGTCTGCTATCATCTGCCGCACCGACTGTGTCCACAAAACAGGAGAAGTCAGCTGGCGCAGGAGATTTTGTTTTATCTCCGTAGGATCTGTGTGAGGTTTAGCATCAACATTCTGATATACAGGACATACAGGTTTATTGAAATGTGTCTTTTCTATTGCCTTAGCAAGCTCTTCCTCTGCAGGCTTCATGAAAGGTGAATGAAAACCTCCGCTTACCTTGAGCATCACCACACGGCGGGCACCCAGCTCCTGCAGACGGTCGGCTGCTTTCTTCACCCCGTCAATAGAACCAGATATTACCACCTGGCCTGGACAATTGAAATTAGCAGCTACCACGATGTCATCTATCTCCTTGCATACCTTGTCCACTACGTCATCATCCAGTCCTAGCACTGCTGCCATAGTAGAGGGCTCTATCTCACAGGCTTTTTGCATAGCCTCGGCTCGCTTGCTTACCAGGATAAGCCCATCCTCAAAAGAAAGGGCGCGAGCCGCTACTAATGCCGAAAACTCACCCAATGAATGGCCAGCTACCATGTCGGGCTGGAACTTATCGCCCAGAACTTCGGCCATTACAACTGAGTGGATAAATATAGCGGGTTGTGTGACACGTGTCTGCTTTAGATCTTCTTCTGTGCCCTCAAACATTATCTCAGTAATGTTAAAACCAAGAATATCATTTGCCTGGTTAAACAACTGGCGGGCTAGATCGCTTTTGTCATACAGATCTTTGCCCATACCCGGGAACTGTGACCCCTGACCAGGGAAAACATATGCTTTCATAAACGTTTTGTTAATTGTTTTTGTCAAAATTAATTTTTTTTTA
>JALWNS010000187.1:4157-5235 GCA_027083655.1 Bacteroidales bacterium
TTTTCAAACATATTACATTTGCCTTAACCTTGTAGTCGTGCTTTGAGAAAATGTTTAATTCCTTTAATGATGAAAAAGTTTTTGTTGTCTGCCTTTTTATTGCTTGGCATTTTTAGCGCTATTGCCCAGAATATCTTATCACCAGATGCCCAAATCTCAGTTTTTACCATTCTACCCGGTGACGAACTTTACACAAAATTCGGACATTCTGCTATTAGGGTTAAAGATCCAGAGCGAAACATTGACTGGGTGTTTAATTACGGTACCTTTGACTTCAACACACCACATTTTTATCTCAAGTTTGTACGCGGCCGTTTGAATTACATGCTCTCTGTCCAGCAATACCCTGCTTTTTATAACGAATATAAGTACGAAAAACGGTCTGCTTATGAGCAAGTACTCAACCTTACACAGGAACAGAAAGAGCGTATTTTTAAATTCCTGTGGTGGAACGCCCAGCCAGAGAACCGTTATTACCTGTACGATTTCCTTTACGACAACTGTGCTACACGAGTGAGGGATGTGCTTGTAAATGAGCTGGGTGATAGCCTCATTCTGCCACGTAAAGATTTGCATACAACCTTCCGCAAAGAAATAGCCCGTTATATTAACGATCCATGGTTAATGTTTGGCATTAACCTGCTCATTGGACCTATAGGTGACCGCAAGCTAGATACTTACTCGGCTATGTTTCTACCAGACTATGTGGAAAGTGCCCTTGCCAGTGCATATATCCTTCTGCCAGATGGAACACAAAAGCCTTTTGTACGTGAAGCACACTTTATTTATAAATTCAACAGACCAAAGCCTGCTCCTACATGGTGGTACAGCCCCCTCTTAGTGTTCACTCTTTTGCTGCTCGTGGTAGTGGCAGTGAGCCTACGGGAAGTAAAGATTAAGAGACGCGTGGCCTGGCTGGATGGAGTAGTATTTGGAGTAATTGGCTTTGTGGGTGTTGTGCTTCTGGGTATGTGGCTATTGACAGACCATCAAGTGGCACAGAATAACTGGAATATTGCATGGGCATTCCCTCTGCATTTGGTTTATGCCTTTTTCGTCACAAAGCAGAGACAGGGCA
>JALWNS010000188.1 GCA_027083655.1 Bacteroidales bacterium
ATGTAGTTTAAATCTTCAACACTAGTTGCTGATAAAAGCTCCCACAGAAAAGGAGGGGTATTTACCTTGTTTTCGGCCATAGAAAAATTATATTTTATTAGCAGATACCTATCTAATTTAGTGCCAATATAAGAAAAAAAACTAAAAAATTAAAGACGTCTTGTTATTTGTGGTAAGATATCATTTTTCCAAGACTTGTAATCTCCAGCCAGTATATGCTTACGTGCTTCGCGTACCAACCATAGATAGAAGCCAAGATTATGAATGGACGCAATTTGGGCGGCCAGACGTTCGCCGGTTATGACCAGGTGGCGCAGGTATGCTTTGCTATATGCTGTATCTACGTATGTGATGCCTTCTGGATCAATAGGCGAAAAGTCGTATTTCCACTTCAGGTTTTTAATGTTAATAATTCCTTGCGTGGTAAACAGCTGGGCATTACGGGCATTACGCGTTGGCATCACACAGTCAAACATGTCCACGCCTAGCTCTATGGAATTCAGGATATTGGCAGGCGTGCCCACTCCCATGAGATAACGGGGCTTATTTTTTGGTAAAATGCTATTTGTCAGTTCAATCATCTCGTACATTGTCTCCTCAGGCTCGCCCACTGCCAGGCCGCCAATGGCGTATCCGTCTGCATCATAGCTTGCTATTGTTTCGGCCGAATGTGCGCGCAAGTCTTTGTAAACACTACCCTGGCAGATGGGAAAATAAGCCTGGTAATAGCCATAACGTGGCCCGGTTTCTTTGTAATGCTTCCAGCCCCTTTTGAGCCAGTTGTGTGTGAGCTCCATGGAATTTTTAGCATATTCGTAAGTAGATGGATATGGCGGACACTCGTCTAATGCCATGATAATATCGGCACCAATGGAGCGCTGTATATCTACATTATTCTCGGGTGTGAAAGTGTGGTATGACCCGTCAATATGTGATTTGAATGTCACACCTTCAGGGGTAAGCTTGCGCATCTGTGCTAATGAATAGACCTGGAAGCCACCACTGTCGGTTAGTATTGGCCTTTTCCAGCCAATAAAGCGGTGTAGTCCTCCCACTTTCTCCAGTACATCAAGTCCTGGGCGCAGGTATAGGTGGTATGTATTGCCTAGAATGATTTGTGCCTTTATATCTTGCTCTAGCTCACGTTGGTGTACGGCTTTGACAGTGCCTTGTGTACCAACAGGCATAAAGATAGGTGTCTCTATCTGTCCGTGGTCTGTATGAAGGACACCGGCCCGTGCTCCTGTCTCTTTGTCCTGGGCTATTATTTCAAACTTTAACATGGTCTAAGCATATTTTTGTTTAGCTTCTTCTGTTGGGTTGACTTTGAAACGGATACGGAAAACCCCGTTTTCGTAGCTTGTAGATATTATTTTGAATTCCCCGATTTCGGCAGTGTGCTCTACGTGATTACCTGCGCAAGGGCAGTGGTCATAATCGCCTATTTGTATGATGCGGATCTGTGGGTTATCTTCCTTGTTTACCCGTAATTTGAATTTTTTTGCTGCCTCGTCGTATGGCAGATAGTATTCTGATACTGGGAGATCCTGTTTAATGATTTGATTTACTTGTTCTTCCACCTTTTTGATTTCCTCTTCTGTGAGAGGACGGTCCAGGTAGTAATCACATTTTGATTTTTTCTTCTCTATATGACAGTTGAATGCTCGCTCTGTGCCAAACAGTCTGACCATTGTTTGGTTAAGTATATGCTCGGCAGTGTGCATGGGGGCGTAATATTGCTTAGGCATAGTTATTTACGGTTTTTAAATTTTTGATAAAAATAGTCCCACACCTCATTTCTCGGTGGACGGGCAAAGATAGTAATTTTTTCATTTGTCACAGGATGAAAGAAAGCTATGCGCCTGGCGTGTAGAAGTATGCTCTTGTCGGGGTTGGGCCGGGGATAACCGTATTTCATATCACCGATAATACGGCAGCCTATTCTCAGAAGCTGGGCACGTATCTGGTGGTGGCGGCCTGTGTGAAGGTATATTTCCAGCAGATGGTAGCGGTTTTTGTAATTGCCAAGGTAGTTGTATGTCAAAGCAGCTTCTTTGCTACCAGGCTTGGGGTAGTCAAGAGCATAAGATTTGTTTTGTTCTTCGTTTTTCCACAGATAATGACGGATAGTGTCTTTGCTTTTTGGAGGCTTTTTGTTAACGACCGCCCAATATGTCTTGCGCACCTTGCCATCGTGAAACATTTTATTCAGTTGCTTGAGAATACTTTTTTTCTTGGCCAGGACCACAGCACCGCTTGTTGGGCGGTCCAGACGGTGTGGTAGCCCCAGAAATACTTGTTTTTTCAGATAAGTACGCTTCAAATATGCACCAACCATGTCCAGCAGTGTCGGATCACCGGTTTTGTCCCCTTGAATGATTACGCCTGCGGGTTTATTAACAATAATCAAATAATCGTCTTCGTAAAGTATTTCCAGCTTTGGTGTTGTTTTCTTGCCCATCAGAAAATATTTTGCACAAAGTTAGGTCAAAATGGTTTTTCCGGAACAATATTTAAAGTTTTTAACCACGGCTTTTTCTTTTCTTTGCCTCTACTTTTAATTTTTCCCCCTCGCTACGGGCTATGATGACAGCTGCGGTAGAGTCGCTCCACACATTAACGGTTGTCCTGAGCATGTCCAGGATTCTATCCACTGCTATTATAAGGCCAATACCTTCCAGGGGCAGGCCAAGCACAGATAGCACAATTGTAATCATGATAAGCCCTGCCATAGGTATAGCTGCTGCGCCAATAGAGGCTAGAAGGGCAGTAAAGACAGCAATAAACTGCTGTGTGAATGTTAGATGGATGCCGTAAACCTGGGCAATGAACATAGCTGCAACCATTTCGTACAGGGCAGTTCCGTCCATATTGACAGTGGCGCCCAGGGGGAGGGTAAAGCTCGCGATTTTTTCCGACACACCTGATTTGTTAATGACACGGTCCATTGTAAGGGGTAAAGTAGCACCTGATGAAGCAGTGGAAAAGGCAGTCAGTAGCGCATCGCTCATAGCCTTGGCATGATCCAGGGGATTAACCCCGCCAATGAAACGCAATGCAAGAGGGATTGAGATCAGGGCATGAAATAATAATGCAGCTAAAACAGTGAGCATATATAGCCCGAGCCCTGTGATAAGCTTGCCCAGGTCAGATTGTTTGCTTACAACCACTGCGACCAGGCCAAATATGCCAATAGGAGCAAAACGGATGATGAATTGGGTAAGCTTCATGACAGCCTCGAATGCTGCGCTGAAGAATTTGATCAAAAACTCCTTGTGTTCTTGCTTTATTTGTGTGATAAAAAATCCGAATAAAATGGCGAAGAATATAACCTGTAGCATGTTATTCTCGGCCACAGCACGGAAGATGTTGTCCGGTACTATTTGTACAATTATATCAGTAAAAGACTGCTTGGTAATAGGCAGATTATCGACTGATTCTGTAAATCCTAATTCTGCACCTACGCCAGGCTTGATAAGGTTAACAAAAAATAGTCCTGTCAGTATTGCTACCAGTGATGATAGGATGTAGTACGTAAAAGTTTTTAGTGTTAGCCTGCCAAGATTTTGGCTATCTCCCAGTCCTGCTACTCCTGTTATTATAGAGGTGAGGATCAGGGGAGCAATTATCATTTTTAATGCACGCATAAACATGTCGCCGAGCCAGCTAACATACTGCACTTTGTCCTTAAAAATAGTACCATAGAGAGTGCCTAGTATAAGGCCAATTAAAATCTGTGCCCACAGTGGCAGGCGGAATTTCTTTTTTGTAACGTTTGCGTTCATTATATACTCCTTTATTAGTTGGATTGCGAATTTTTTTTCTATTTTTATAAAAAAAATCATAAACACAAAATATTTATCAAGATGAGGAAGTTTGTTGTAGCCGGAAACTGGAAGATGAATACAAATTTACCTGAAGGCGAGAATCTTGCCTCAGAAATAATGCGTTTATTAGAGCAAAGGAGTTTGGACCTGGAGAGATTTGGAGTAATAATAGCACCTCCTTACACACATTTATACAAGCTTGGCCAGTTGATAGATAATAACAAAGTCAGGCTTGCTGCACAGAACATGGGTTGGGAAGAAAAAGGAGCCTTTACAGGCGAAATCTCAGCAGATATGCTTTTGTCAGTAGGAGTAGAATACGTCATTATAGGCCATTCCGAGAGGCGTAAGTACCAGAAGGAAGATGACCAGATGCTATTGAAGAAGGTAAACCTGGCTTTGTCCAAAGGTCTAAAGCCAATCTTTTGCGTAGGTGAGGAATTGCAGGAGAGGGAGGCAGGTAAACATTTTGACATAGTCCGCTCACAGATCGAGAATGTAATCTTCACACTAGAAGCAAGCCAGTTGAAAAATATAGTTATTGCTTATGAGCCAGTGTGGGCAATAGGTACTGGTAAGGTTGCAACACCTGGGCAAGCGCAGGAGATGCATTCTTTTATCCGCCAGATGCTAGGTGATAAGTTCGGCTCCCAGGTGGCAGATGATATGACACTGCTTTATGGTGGCAGTTGCAAGCCCGCAAATGCAGAGGGATTGTTCGGCCAGAGGGATATTGACGGCGGGCTCATAGGCGGTGCATCGCTCAAGGCACAGGATTTTGTCCAGCTTGTGGATATGCTCGTAGCCGCAAAAGGATAATATATTTTTTTAGCGCTTAAAGAGGGTGGGTTTTCTTTCTAGTGCTAGTTTTAGGATTTGTATCTAGGTTCAATAAATCATACTTTCTACTGAATTATCTTAGTCTAATTTTGTTTACCTGCAGGTGATGTGAGCACTTATTATCTGCACATTTTCAATTAAGAATTGGTATAATTCCATTGACAAGCCTCCGTTCAGGTAAACTTGTGTAAATCAAGTAAACAACTGGAGGCTGTCATACCTGGGCTTTGCCCAGGTATGACAGCCTGTTTTCTGATGTAGGATGGACTTTTTTTCTGTCTTGTAAATTAATTTTGATCTTGTTGTTGTGTTTGGGCTGGTTGATTTGTTTCTTGTGCCTTAAGTTCTTGTTCTTTCTTATATTTGTGTGTCCTGGATGCATTATAGATTAGTGCACCTATAGTACTGAGGAGAAAAAATCCAGCAGCTGCAAAGGCTATGTACAAAAATGGAGCATATAAAAATAATCCTGTGATGATAGCGGCAAAAGCTATAGCTAATTGTGTAACTATTACTGATACAGGGATTTTAGA
>JALWNS010000189.1 GCA_027083655.1 Bacteroidales bacterium
TTATTATAAAACATTATTTTTGTGCGACAAAAAACCATAAAACCAGAATAAACGATGAAAAAGGCTACTAGTGCACTTCTGGGGCTTCTGCTTTTGCCAACAATTACGTTTGCAAGTGAAGCAGACTTGATTATCCCAGATTTAGGAGATTACAGGAAACTCCTTTATTGGGGATTTGCAATTACTTTAATAGGAATGTTATTTGGATTGTACCAATTTCTGAAAGTTAAGAAGTTGCCTGCTTTCAAGTCAATGAAAGAAGTAGGTAGTGTGATTTATTCAACATGTAAAACTTATCTTATCCAACAGGGTAAATTTTTGTTAATTCTGTTTGTATTCATCGCAGTAGTATCCGCTTTTTATTTTGGTTATTTGAAGGAAATGGGTATCCTTCAGGTATTGATGATTATAGGTTGGACCGTAGTTGGTATCTTAGGATCATATAGTGTAGCTTGGTTTGGTATTAGAATGAATACATTGGCAAATGCACGCATGTCTTTTGCTTCACTCGAAGGCAAGCCGACAAAGCTCACAGATATTCCTTTGAATGCGGGTATGAGCATAGGCTTGATGCTTGTTAGTATTGAGCTCACCCTTATGCTTATCATTTTGCTTTTTGTTCCAGGTGAATATGCAGGTGCAACATTCATTGGATTTGCAATAGGAGAATCGTTGGGTGCTAGTGCCTTGCGTATAGCAGGTGGTATTTTTACCAAGATTGCAGATATTGCTTCTGACCTGATGAAAGTCGTATTTAAGATTGGGGAGGATGACCCTCGCAACCCAGGTGTTATAGCAGACTGTACTGGGGATAACGCTGGAGATTCCGTTGGCCCGACAGCCGATGGTTTTGAAACTTATGGAGTGACAGGTGTTGCCCTGATAACCTTCATTGTTCTGGCTGTGAAGGATCCTGCTATGCAGGCTAAGCTTCTAACATGGGTCTTTGTTATACGTGTTATGATGATTATCACCTCGATTCTGTCTTTCTGGTTAAACAAATGGATAACAGATACTTTCTACAAGGACAAGGCAGAGGATTATGATTTTGAAAAGCCTTTGACCAATTTGGTTTGGCTCACTTCAATTATTTCGATCTTGTCAACATACGTAGTAAGTTATTTTATGCTTGGTAGCCAGGACAATTTATGGTTCTTGCTTTCAACAATTATGAGTGCAGGAACGTTGGGTGCAGCACTAATACCTGAATTCACAAAAATATTTACCTCTCCAAAGAGCAAGCATGTATTAGAAGTTGTAGAATCATCACGAGAAGGTGGTGCATCCCTGAACATTCTCTCTGGTTTTGTAGCAGGTAATTTTAGTGCTTTTTGGCAGGGTATTGTATTCTTCGTGCTAATGTTGATAGCATATATTGCTAGCCAGTTTGGATTGGGAGAATTTATGAGTTACGAAACAATCTTTGCTTTTGGTCTTGTGGCATTTGGTATGTTGGGCATGGGGCCTGTTACGATAGCAGTAGATAGCTACGGCCCTGTGACAGATAACGCACAGTCTGTTTACGAGCTCTCATTGATAGAGGATGATCCTGAAGCTAAGGACAAGATAAAAGAAGAATTTGGTTTTGAACCTAACTTTGAAATTGCTAAGCACTTGCTGGAAGCTAATGACGGAGCAGGAAACACATTCAAAGCAACAGCCAAGCCTGTGCTTATAGGTACTGCAGTTGTAGGTGCTACGACAATGATCTTCTCTCTTATCCTTGTTATCCGCAACACACTGGGCATTGACCCAGAAGGAATTTTGAGTATACTGAACCCATATACAATACTAGGATTCTTGCTTGGCGGTGCAGTTATTTACTGGTTTACCGGGGCTTCTACCCAGGCAGTAGTAGCCGGTGCATACAAGGCGGTAGAATTTATAAAACGCCATATTAACCTTGATCCCAATGCACCCAAGAAGGCTTCTGCAGAAAACTCCAACAAAGTTGTCCATATCTGTACTGTTTACGCACAGAAAGGTATGATTAACATCTTCCTGGCATTGTTCTCATTTGCATTAGGTTTCGCATTCCTCTCATCACCTACATGGACTAATGATGCAGTATCATTATTTGTAAGCTACCTGATTTCTATAGCATTCTTTGGATTATTCCAGGCTGTATTTATGGCTAATGCCGGTGGTGCATGGGACAATGCAAAGAAAGTAGTAGAGGTTGACTTGAAAGAAAAAGGTACAGACTTGCACGCAGCCACAGTTATTGGCGACACAGTAGGAGATCCTTTCAAAGATACTTCTTCTGTATCCTTGAACCCAATTATCAAATTCACTACCCTCTTTGGCCTGCTTGCTATGGAAATTGCCATTGCAGATAAATTCCAGGCCGTCTCACCATATATTGGAGCAATCTTCTTTGCTCTAGCCCTATACTTTGTATGGCGTTCATTCTATAAGATGAGAATTAGCGACTCTGTAGAGGCAAATAAAGCACAATAACAACTTAGCAAAAGACAAGAGCGGCGCCCTGAGGGCGCCGCTCTTTTTTTGTTTTTGCTTCGCAAAATGTCTTGCATTTCCTCGCCAGACCGTATTGAGGGGCAAGCCTTACGACTTTTGTTTTTTTGCTTTGCAAAAATGTCTCGCATTGCCTTGCAAGACTATGTTGAAGGGCAAGCCTTACGGCTTTTGTTTTTTTGCTTCGCAAAATGTCTAGCATTGCCTTGCAAGACTATGTTGAGGGGCAAGCCTTACGGCTTTTGTTTTTTGCTTCGCAAAATGTCTAGCATTGCCATGCAAGACTATGTTGAGGGGCAAGCCCATGGCTTTTGTTTTTTTGCTTAGCAAAATGTCTAGCATTGCCATGCAAGACTATGTTGAGGGTCAAGCCTGACGGATTTTTGCTTTTTTGCTTCGCAAAAATGTCTAGCATTATAGCCTAATTGCTTCAAACCTGTATGTATCGCTATATTCATCTAGCAGGCGTTCCAGAACATAGCGCATATTTTTTTCTGCTTTGAGACTATCGTGGAAAACGATTATCTTACCTTGTGCTATCCTTCTGTGCACAAGATTATAACAACGCATGGGACTTATACGTGCTTCGTAATCACAACTAATCACAGACCATAAGACGATTTTGAGACCCATTTGTTGTATAGCTTTAGCCTGTTCGAGACGTATCCGGCCGTATGGTGGCCGGAAGAGATTACTGCCCTCAGGCAATAACTCCTGGGTCTTCAGTACACTCTGCAAATATGTCTGCAAGCCTGTTCGAAATCCTTTGTCATGATTATAAGTATGGTTACCAACACTATGTCCCTCCTGTACAATATCCTTAACAAGCGAGGGGTATCTACTCATATTATTTCCTATCATAAAAAACGAAGCCCGGGCATTGTAGCGGTTTAAAATCTTTAATATCCATTCTGTTATACGTGGAGTAGGTCCATCATCAAAAGTTAAATATAGTGTCTTGTTTGATCCATTAAGGTTATATACAAAGTCAGAGTTGTGGTAATATAACTTGGCCCATTTCATACTATCGGCAACAAATCCGCAAAAATCCATGAGAATCATTGATTTTTATTAATCTAAGACTTACATTTGTCTAAAACATAAGATATGACAAAAAAACAACTTTTTCTGCTAATATTAACTTTTAGTCTTATGTCATGCAAGACCACCTATTTTCCAACGTCAAACCATACACCTTTATTTTCCGGAAAGAGACAAGCAGATATATCACTGGGAATAAGCAAGTTTGGATATGAGCTACAGCCAGCATATTCATTATCGAAAACGATTGCGGTCCAGGGTAATTTATTATACATTTGGCAAATGACAGATACCTCGGGGTTTGCTACCCGGTATGGGGAATTTGCAGTTGGTTACAATGGAAAAACAAAAGATTTTCTGTATGAAGTATACGGAGGTTTTGGCAGGGGAAAAAACTATTTTAGAAGCCTAACTATGGATACAGTGAAAGTTAACAAATACTTTATCCAACCTGCCATAGGATTGAGGGATGACTTTTTTCTTATTAGCGGAAGCACTAAAATTGGTATTATACAACTTGCAGGTAATAGTGCAACAAATGTTTCCCCTGTTATAGAGCCTAATGCTCATCTACGTTTGGGCTATAAAAACATTTTTTTCTACACGACAATGGGATTATCTTATCTACCTTTTGGGGCAGATTTTGTAGACAGGCACCTGCGCCTTATTTTCTCAGCCGGGTTAAGCTTCAGATTTTAACCACTATTTTTTTAACTTTGCTAAACAAAGACTTGCAAAAATTATGACATAATGGAAATCTATAAGACCAAACAGGAAGTTAATAACCGTATTAACGAGTTAAAGAAACAGGGTAAAACAATAGGTTTTGTTCCCACAATGGGTGCATTGCACGAAGGCCATTTATCATTGATCCGTTGCTCGAAAAGAGATAATGACATAACTGTGGTAAGTATTTTTGTTAATCCTACACAATTTAATGACCCCAAAGATCTCGAGCGTTATCCTCGAATGATAGACAAAGATATAGAAAAACTAGAAGCCGAGAAGGTTGACATCCTCTTTGCACCAGATGAAAAAGAAATGTATCCCGAGCCAGACACTCGACAATTTGACTTTGGCTATCTTGATAAAATACTGGAAGGCAAGCACAGGCAAGGACATTTCAATGGTGTAGCACAGGTAGTAAGCAAACTTTTTGACATTATACCTGCTACACGGGCATATTTTGGCAAAAAAGACTACCAGCAATACCTTATCATGCGCGAACTGGTAAAACGCTATATGCAGCATCTGGATATTGAAATTATTCCCTGCCCTATCATCCGCGAGAAAGACGGCCTGGCAATGAGCTCCCGTAATTTGCTTCTATCGCCAGAACAAAGAAAAAGTGCAGCTCTCATCTCGCAAACTTTATTCAGGGCAAAAGAGCTAACAAATATGATGTCGGTAGGTGAGCTAAAACAATTTGTTGTCGATACTATTAACCAAAACCCACATCTTAAGGTAGAATATTTTGAAATAGCAGATGCAGAGACTTTATTACCTATTGAGAACTGGGATGAAGCAAAGGAAAAAATAGGGCTAATTGCAGTTTACTGCGGAGAAATAAGACTTATTGACAATATTGAATTTAACTAAATTTTAATAGATTTGAAGACCATTTTTTCGTAAATTATTCTGGTAAATAACAATAGCCATGTATATAGAAGTCCTTAAATCAAAGATACACCGCGTACGCGTCACAGAAGCAGACCTCAATTATATTGGGAGCATAACTATTGACCAGGACCTGATGGATGCTGCGGGTATAATAGAAGGAGAGAAAGTACAAGTGCTAAATATAAATAACGGGGAACGTTTTGAAACATACGTTATAAAAGGTAAACGTGGTAGTGGTGAAATCTGTTTAAACGGGCCGGCTGCACGTAAAGCCCAGGTTGGAGATATTATTATCATCGTTTCATACGCATGGATGACACCAGAGGAAGCACGTAAATTTAAACCCAAAATAATCTTTCCTGACGAGCAGACCAACAAGCTAAAGAAATAAAGTTAAGCTATTTTTTTTGTCCAAGCTTTCTTTGCAAAATATCAATTGGTAGGCACATGTCCGAAAACAAAATAAGCGGCAGGGGTTTGTTAACGCCTGCCGCTATGGGATTCTTGTAAGGAAAAAGTACTAGCGAATAATTATCTTCTTAATCATTGTCCTGCCACCGGCAATATAACGAAGGATATAAACACCTGGCTGCAAGCCGTCCAGATCAAATTCTTCGTCCGAGTACCCAACTTGTCTGTTAACTATCAAACGTCCGGACAGATCAACCAACTGTACCGTGCCTGGTTTAAGATTAGTTACAACAAAATGTCCTTGTGATGGATTTGGATAAACTTCGAGATACGTTGTAAAACAATCCTGAGGATCAACCTGGAGGATATTACTCGTGTCCTTCATACCAATACTATCAATAACAACACGGCGGAAATACACAACATCCTCTGGTATGGCTACAACAAGTCCATCACTTGTAGAAAAAGTATCAACTGTTGTCCACTGCAACAGGTCTGTGCTCTGTTGCCATATAAAGAGTAAAGGATCGACACCTCCACTTACATTGGAGGCTTGTAGTGTTATACTATCACTTCTGCATGTATAGCTAATAAGGTCATTATCCGAGAGGCTATCTGTAACAACGAAATTGTCAAGATTTAAATAAACATATCCTACATTCCAGAAACCTGAAAATGAAATTATTATATCCTGTCCCTGGTATAAATCTAAAGGTACAAATACTTGGACAAAATTAGTATCTGGCACATAATTATTAGCATCGATAACAAACAATGTATCAAATAAATCCGCACAATTATCTGATATTAATACTGCTATCCAAGAGCTATCATCTATCTGGGCAGCACCTGGTGGCCATGCTTGCCTATCCAGAACACGGTAATCGAAACTAAGAAAAGTCTTTTTAGAAATATTGCTTATCTTATGTTGAAAATAAAATTGCGTTGTATCATAATTATTGATATACGCTGTTAAGTATTTATTAATATTTCTTGTTCCCGTCTCATTACTTCCATCTAACCATATCCTGTATTTAGTGTCATACCAATGTTGATTGAAATTTTCATACTCAAGGCCATCAAAATTCTCATTAATATATGATAAGGGAGGGTTAACTTTGAAAAACGTTGTAGCAGTATCATTATTAGCATCCATATCTCCAGCTAATTGTGTTATCACTCTGATAGTGTACTCACCTGGCTGGGCGAAATCATAAGTAGCAACAACAAAAGAGTCAACTTCATTGTATGCCAGATTAGCTAGCAGAGTGTCGTAGATAGTAAAAACCGTATTTCCCTCAATAACTACCTTGATGGCGAGAGTATCTATTGTTTCATACCCAAAATTTTGGATATAAGTCTTAACCTCCCTCACTCCGCCACATGCATCAAACCCATAGGGTGTCTCGATATAAGTTGCTCCTGCATCACGAGCTTTAGCATTATATCTGAGACTAAAACCTTGTTCGGCGTTATATTGACCCGATACAAATTTTAACAAAACTGTACCTGCAGGAACGAATAAATCATCTGGGAGGGTATCCTGGCTATAAGCTGCAAAAAGCTGGGCTGTCTCATCAACACCTGCATATACATAAAGCGTATCTTGTCCTGGAACAAGTACGAATGAGTTAAACTCTATCAAAATACCTTGAGCTTCAGGAGGACTAATTAACCATTTGTTCAATGAATTATTTTTGTAAAAATAATACCCCCCATTATCTGTAATTGTACTTGTCGGGCTTGTCATTACTGTATAAATTGTATCACCTGTCTCAGGGAATAAATTTACTATTGCTTGTTGGCCACTATTAAAATCATAGCTACCAGGGGTCAGGTCATCAAGCCGGTACCAACCGTTGTAAGTTCCTCCCCAGCCCCAGTTTATATGGAATGTCGTGTCATTAGGCTCATAACCATCTACTACAAAAGCATGCCCTCCTGAGCCATAACCAGAATATAAAACAGGCATTTGTTTGCTAATCTGATCCATAATAAGACTGTCCCAAGCCCTTTCCCCATAATACGATTTGTATGTTAATGTTGCAGAACGTGAATAATCAAAATAATTAATCATAGCTATCCGTGCTGTAGACATGAAAGCACCAGATCCTGAAGGTGAATAATTCATATTGACAGCCACACCGCAGTGATACATAAGTTGTGCTACATAGTCGTTGTAATTAGTAAGGGTATTAGGCATAGAATCCCAGTAATAACGTGTATGGGCAAAATCTGCATATTGCTCGCCGTATGTAGAATGTGTATAAGAATGCTCACTATTACCATAGATGGGATAGCTCCAATAGCGCAATACCTGCGCCATGGCTGTAGCTACACATCCCGTCCAAACATGCCCGTCAGGTCCACTGGCATCGACAGGACACATTGCATTATAATATTTACCCTGATTCCAGGTTGTGCTAAGCAATGGTCCTATTGTCTTTGTTGATGACTTGTGTAAAGTAATCTGTCCCGATATGTAGTCTTGCCAAATTATCTTTAACAAAGGATGTTGCTTAATCTTCCCCTCCCTTGCCGCCATTACAATAGCTGTAGCACTATCTAACCAAGCTTTAAGGGCCTGGGGCATATTATCTGAAACTTTAAAATTGCCTTCATCAGAATAAGCCAAAACCGGATATAATTCATACTGGGAAGAAACAATAACAAAGCCCTGGTTATCAGCTAAATTGAATATATAAAAAGAATAATTATTGCTCTTTCTGTCTAATAACTCCAGATTTTGGGACTTAAGCTGTGGGTAATGGGCTATTAAAAAATTCCGGGCTACCTGTCTGGCTAGGCTAGTATCTACAATACCAGCATTTAGACTTAGGACCAAAGCAACAAAGATGAAAAAAAGTATAAATCTCTTCATCAGATCAAATTTAGAAGGTATCTCTATTTACTAGACTGTAAAAAATGGCGTTTAGTTGCTTTCCCTTAAAAAACCAGGCACATACAAAAAATGGGCGCCGCATAAAACGGCGCCCAAAAATAATTTGTAATTCTGAACACACGGCTATTGAAGATCTATTAATCGCCCTGGTGTCCATGGAGCCTTTAGCTCGTCCAGTTGTTTTTCTATTGCTTTGACTTTCTGTGTCAGCTCTTTAAGCTTCTGTATCTGTGGTGGTACAACCTGTTTGAGGATCTGTAGCTGTTGTTTCTCGGTACCTGTCACCCCTGCCAGGGTATTGTAATGTGCCCAAACAAGGTATTGCAAACGGTGGTAAATCTCAGGCTGGTGTGGTGGTAGCTCTTCGTAGCTAGCTCGAGGCTGGACACCACGGAATGCAAAGATTACCCCGTCTAGATCCTTCTCAATTTGCTGTACCTGTGTCATTAGATCCGGTGAAGCTTGTGGCGTAGCAAGCAGAGCCTGTTTTATTGATTTTACACGCTTCATCAGTTCATCTGCATAATTCATAGCTCCATTAACAACACGGCTCATCTGGGCTATATCCTGACCGTAAGCATACAACTCTTCGGGATTACCCTCAAATGTCCTATTGTGTAGCATCTTAACCTCAAACTCCACTTTATCAACCAATGGCTTGTATTGTCCTTTGTCATACAGGGCCATTGAAACGTAATATTTACCAGGCATTACCAGAATACCCTGGTTGAACTTCTTGAATGGGTCAAACTTGTCGGTCTTGACAATAGCCGGAGCTGGATAACGCAGGTTCCATGTCACACGGTTAATTCCCTTGCGTGGTTTGGTAGTGAGCTTAGCGACAACATTCCCCTGGTTATCATAAATTGTAAAGAGCAGGTATGAAGGTTCTTCTTTCTCCTCGTCCTGGTAATCTTTAGGTGTAATTTGTGGTATAGGTTTACCCTCTTTCCAGAGCTGCATCTCCCTTTCATGGCGTAACTCCCGTGTACTCTTAGGCGCTTCTTTGAGATAATAAGTGAATGTAGCACCAAATGGTGGATTCTTTGCTACAAACTCCGAGCTTCCCTGGCCATACTTACCACCTTTTTCTATATATGCATAAGCAGGGCGGACTGGGAATATATAGGCATCTTCTTTCAGTACTTCAGGTGTGAGGTAACGCAGTGCAGAATAATCATCCAGGATATAGAAACCACGGCCAAATGTTGCCAGTACCAGATCATTCTCCCGTTTCTGGATAGCAATATCATATACTGCTATTGTTGGCAGTCCTGCTTTGAGCTGCACCCAGTGCCCTCCTTTGTCTACAGAGAAGAAGAGGCCAAACTCTGTTCCGACAAACAAAAGGTTTGGATTGACCGGGTCTTCGGCTATGGTGTATGCACTACCCCTCTCTGGCAAATCATTAGAAATAAGTTGCCATGAACGTCCACGGTTATGACTTACAAGGACATAAGGTTTGAAATCCCCTTGCTTGTAATTTGCAATAGTGGCATAAACAGTATTTGCATCATGGCCAGAAGCAAAAATATCTGTTACATAGGCGAGGTTTGGCACACCAGGGAATTTATCAATCTTGCGCCAAGTCTTACCGCCGTCCTCTGTCACCTGGATAAGACCGTCATCCGTACCAACGTAGATAAGTCCCTCAACCAGTGGTGATTCGTCCATTGCTACTATTGTACCATAAAGGGAAGTAGAAACATCTTTGCCCACAGCATCATAAGGCCAATATTTACCCATACAAGGAGCTATACTACTACGGTCAAGCTGGCGTGTCAGATCCGGGCTAATTTTTACCCAGCTCTCACCCTGGTCATCACTACGGAACACATAGTTGGCAGCGATATATAGGCGTTTGTGGTTGTGAGGACTGATAAGGAAAGGAGCATTCCAGTTCCAACGGTAAGTCAGCTCGTCTTTGCCAGGCATAGGTTTGATATATAGACGTTCGCCACTACGGCGGTCGTAACGGAAAATATTTCCATACTGGTACTCGCTATAAACTATATTTGGATCCTCTGGATCAACCATACCAAAAAAGCCATCACCACCGACTGTAGCAAACCAATCACATGCTGTCACACCCTGTGAGCTTATGCTACGCGAAGGTCCACCAATAGAGTTATTATCTTGTGTACCACCATAAACATAGTAAAATGGTTCATCATTGCTAAGATATACGCGATAGAATTGTACTATAGGCAGATTACCAAAATGGCGCCAGGTCTTTCCCCTGTCAAAGCTTTCGTATAGTCCTCCATCACCAGCTATTAGCATGTGATCTGTATTGTCAGGATCTATCCACATTGCGTGATCATCCACATGACGGGCATTATTGCCAAGTGGCTTCCATGTCTTGCCTCCGTCGTGGGTTACTTTTGTTACTGTCTCCAGTGAATAAACAGTATTCACATCCTTAGGATCGGCAACTATCTCTGTGTAATATTGTCCACTTGTACGGTAATCACTCATTCTCTGCCATGATTCCCCACGGTCAACAGAACGGAAAAATCCGCCGTTTTTCTCCTCACCATAAATAATAGCATAAATTACATCTGGATTTACAGGAGAAATAGCCAGGCCGATTTCACCTTTCCAACCAGATGGCAGGCCGTTTGTAAGCTTACGCCAAGTCTCGCCACCATCTTCGGATTTGTAAATACCTACGCCAGGACCACCTCCGATCTTTGTCCAGAAACGGCGGCAGCGCTGTGTTGTGGTAGCATACATAACATTAGGATCACGTGGGTCAAAGTACACGCCATTAACTCCTGTGTATTCATCCACATAAAGCACCCTTTTCCAGGTCTTTCCTCCGTCAGTGGTCTTGTACAAACCACGGTCACCACCTGAACGCCATAGTGGGCCTTCGGCAGCAACAAAGACAATGTTAGAATTCTTAGGATTTATGGCAATCATACCTATATGCTCTGATTCTTTGAGCCCCATATTTTTCCAGGTCTTACCGCCGTCTAATGATTTGTACACTCCATCACCATAACCAACAGACCGTTGGAAGTTATTCTCACCCGTACCTACCCACACAACATGAGGATTATTTGGATCTATTGCTACACAACCTATTGAATATGATCCTTGATTATCGAATATTGGCCTAAAAGTAATACCACCATTTGTTGTTTTCCAGACACCTCCACTAGCTGCTGCTACATAAAATTCGGAATGATTATAGGGATTAACAGCTATATCTGCTATGCGGCCAGATGTAAATGCCGGACCTATAGAGCGGAATTTTAATCCGCTAACTAACTGTGAATTAATTTCTTGTGCATTCACAAAAAATGAAATTAAAAGAAAAAGTAAAAACAGTCTTATGCGCATAATCTACTTTTTTAGGGTTTCTTGTTCTAAATTATTCTTTAATCAGGTTTTATAAAAAATTTTTAAATGAAAAATAGTTAATTGCCGGGTTAAATAACTACAGTATAAACGCTTAACCAAGCCGTAAAACTTAGCACACAGTTATAGTCTGGAGGAGAGGTTTCAAGGTTTCTTTCTTGCACAGTTGCCACACTTACAATAACTTTACGAATAACAAAACTAAGCTACGCATGCGAAGAAAGAAGCTGGCCATAGTACATACACATCCTGTGCAATACAATGTTCCATGGTTTATAGAACTACAGAAAATTTTTGATGTAAAAGTCTTTTACACATGGGCACAAACACACAAAGGATACTGGGACAAAAAATTCAAGCGATTTATAAAATGGGATATTCCACTAACAGAAGGCTATGATTATGAGTTTGTTAAAAATTTTTCTCCCAGACCTGGCCCTAACATTTTATGGGGAACTATCAATCCTGGACTTATCAACAGGATAAAACTCTTTAAGCCTGATTTTCTTCTTGTATACGGGTGGAAAAACCTCTCCCACCTACATGCAATGGTATATTTCCATGGCAGGTTACCAGTGCTTTTCCGTGGTGATTCTACTATGCTGGATAATGGCAAGTCACATAAGGACAAGCTCAGGCAAAACTTCCTGCAATGGGTGTATAGTCATGTAGATTATGCCTTGTATGTTGGTACAGAGAATAAAAAATATTTTCTTACACACGGTTTGAATAATAATCAACTAATTTTTGTTCCTCATGCTATTAACAACGAACATTTCTTTGACAAAGACGGGCGATATACCAGGGAAGCTACTAAATGGCGTAAAGAATTGGGGCTAGGGGAAGAGCACCTAACTTTCCTGTATGCAGGCAAATTCGAACCAAAGAAGAATCTGCGCCTGTTGCTTAAGGCGTTTTCTGCAGACACCAATCCCCAGCACAGACTGATACTAATAGGTAATGGTCCTGAGGAACAAGAGCTAAAAGCCATGGCCCGACCGGACAAACGCATAATTTTCCTGCCTTTCCAGAACCAGAGCCAGATGCCAGTGGTATACAGGTTAGGACATCTGCTGGTTTTACCTTCTGCCTGGGGCGAAACCTGGGGACTGGTAGTCAATGAAGCCATGGCTAGCGGTAGAGCCGTGCTTGTAAGCGACAAAGTAGGCTGTGCACCAGACCTTGTCCAACAAGGTGAAAATGGCTATATCTTTAACCATAAAAACACTGCCGAGCTTACCCGTATAATGGAGAATATGACTGTTGAGAAAGCACAAAAAATGGGACAGGTAAGCCAGAGCATTATTAAGCACTGGAGCTACCAGACCGGACTGGAGAACCTGAAAAAAATTTTCACTTAATAATCACCATCTCAAAGGGCAGCCCATAGAGCTCTTCCAGATCCTGGACATGCTCACGAATAGCCGTATCCCTCTCATCGTAATACCAGCGGACCAGAACATCATGACCCTTACTGTAAATATTGCTCAAGGCCTTGAGGATCCTGGAGATGTTTATCATTGACGCAGAGTTTATATACAAAAGACGGAAAGTAAACACAGTCTTCTCATTGGGCTGCTCCCCATACCTCTCAATCCACTGGACAATAGGGTCATAAAACTTAAAAGGGTTCTCCATTAGCGAAACACCGATTATGGAAAACTTGTTCTGATCCTTGTCCAGGATAACTTCAGGGCTTGTTTGTGTCTTGGCTATATAAAAGCGTTCCATGATTTTTTTATTTATCACTGTCTAACTTTAGCACTGCCAAGAATGCTTTTTGTGGAACATTTACTTTTCCGATCATCTTCATACGTTTCTTACCTTCTTTTTGTTTCTCTAAAAGCTTACGTTTTCGGGAAATATCTCCACCATAGCACTTGGCAGTCACATCCTTACGCAAGGCTTTGATAGTACTGCGGGCTATAACTTTAGCTCCTATAGCAGCCTGGATTGCTATCTCAAACTGGTGGCGTGGTATAAGCTCTTTAAGTTTCTCGGTCATCCGTTTTCCAAATTGATAAGCCTTGCTCCGGTGGATTAGTGTAGAAAGAGCCTCAACCTTCTTGCCGTTAAGCAGAATATCCAATTTTACCAGATCAGAGCGGCGATAACCAATCTGGTGATAATCAAAAGAAGCATAACCCTTGGACACACTCTTGAGTTTGTCAAAGAAATCAAACACTATCTCGGCAAGAGGCATTTCAAAGACAAGCTCCATGCGGTTGCCTGGTACATAATTTTGCTTTGTCAGCTCACCGCGCTTGTCTATGCAGAGCTTAACAATATTTCCCATGTACTCCATAGGGGTAATGATCTCTGCCTCGATATAAGGCTCCTCAATATAATCAATAAGCCGTTCCTCAGGTAGCTGTGCTGGATTGTGAATTTCAAAAACTTCGCCTTTCTTGGTATGTACTATATAGTTAACATTAGGCACTGTCATTATAACATTCATGTTAAACTCTCGGTCCAGGCGTTCCTGCACAATCTCCATGTGCAAAAGGCCGAGGAAACCACAACGGAAACCAAAGCCTAATGCTGCAGAGCTTTCGGGCTGGAAAGTCAAGGCAGGGTCATTTAGTTTTAGGCGTTCTAAAGCCACACGTAAATCCTCATAATCATCTGATTCTATTGGATAAACGCCGGCATAAACCATTGGTTTGGCCTCTTCAAACCCCTCTATTGGTTCATCACATGGCCTGTTTACATGGGTAATAGTATCACCTACGCGCACATCACTTGCAGTCTTAACCCCGGTAATAATATATCCAACTTCTCCTGCTTCCAGCTCCTGTGTGGGCTCATAGTTGAGCTTAAGATAACCTATTTCCTGGGCTTCGTACTCTGTACCCATATTGAAAAAGCGTACACGGTCGCCTTTGCGCAGACGGCCGTTAAAGATCCGGAAATATGTGATTACACCCCGGAACTGGTTATATACAGAGTCAAAAATTAATGCCTGCAATGGGGCCTCTGGGTCACCCTTGGGAGGTGGCACAAGTGTGACAATAGCTTCTAGTATTTCTTCCACGCCCATGCCTGTCTTGGCACTGGCCTCTATAATCTCATCACGGCTACATCCAAGCAAGTCTACTATTTGGTCTTTTACCTCATCAGGCTTGGCCGAAGGCATGTCCATCTTGTTGAGTACTGGTATAATCTCCAGGTCATGGTCAAGAGCCATATAAAGATTGGAAATTGTCTGTGCCTGGATGCCTTGTGTTGCATCTACAACAAGCAGAGCACCTTCGGAAGCTGCAATAGCCCGGGATACTTCATAAGAAAAGTCCACATGCCCAGGAGTGTCTATGAGGTTAAGCACATATTTCTCACCTTCGTATTCATATTCCATACGTATAGCATGGCTCTTGATGGTAATACCACGCTCGCGCTCCAGGTCCATATCATCCAGCACCTGGTCTACCAAGTCATCCTGGCTAATAGCTCCTGTGCGTTCCAGTAGGCGGTCTGCCAGGGTACTTTTTCCATGGTCTATATGGGCTATTATGCAGAAGTTACGTATATTTTCACGCTTTACTTTCATAGATGTTTTGCTTGTTTTACCCCGGTTGCTTTAATTTTTTTTGCCTTTGTCTGTATATAGAAAACGCTTGATTTTCTTTGTAGCAGTCTTGACAAACGGTTCTTTACGAAACTCAACTTTCTGTATACGTGCATATTTACTTACGCGTTGATTAACAAAATCTTTAAGCTGCCGCTCCAAATTTTTAAGATATTCATTCACTATATCAGCCGAATGCTTCAGTTTATCCAACTGGGTCTGCGAGAATTCTGTAGCTTTATCTTTTTGTTGGTTAAACCATTCAACTGCTTTTTGCTCGATCTCATCAAAATCTACATGTACCAGAGCTACTAACTTACCTTCTTGTTGTATAACCAGGGATTCGTTAACATTCTCAAAACTATTGATAATAGCTTCAATTTCTTCTGGGTAAATATTCTCGCCCGAAGGCCCCAGGATCATATTCTTACTACGTCCACGTATATACAGGTGTCCATCTTTGTCAAACACACCAAGGTCACCAGTGCGGAACCAGCCATCTTCGGTGAATGTTTGTTTTGTCAGCTCAGGTTCTTTGTAATAGCCAAGCATGACATTAGGGCCTCTGGCTATAATTTCGCCTTCACCAGTGTGTGGGTCAGGATCAAGTATTTTGAGGGTTACGGAACGCACAGCAGGTCCTGTAGACTGAAAACGCTGGTTTTTGGGATTAGATCCTGCCAACAATGGGGCTGTTTCCGTCAGACCATAACCTACGGCGTATGGGAAACCTGCTTCGCGCATGAAGCGTTCAACCTCGGGATCGAGTTTGGCACCTCCTATGCCGAAGAATTTTAAATTACCTCCAAAGATTTTTTTAAGCTTCTTACCTGCTAGACTGTTTAGCATCTTTCGTCCAAACCCTGTTTTGTAAATCGAAGCAGTAATTTTTTTTGCTTGAATAGATGGCAAAATATTTTTGCGGTAAATCTTTTCAATGATCAATGGCACAGAAAGCATAAAAGTGGGACGGACTTTTTTCAAAGCAGGTAATAGTATAGATGCTGTAGGAGGTTTTTCGAGATAATAAACTGTTGCACCATGCAGGAATGGAGCCAAAAAACCAATTGTATTCTCGTAAGTATGGGACAAAGGTAATATAGAAAGGAATTTCTCTCCAGGGTCTATATTCTGAACATACTGGACATCGAGAGTGTTGGAAATAATACTACGGTGGGAATGCATCACCCCCTTGGACTTACCAGTAGTACCAGAGGTGTAAATGATCACAGCCAGGTCAGTCTCATTTATATCTGGCTCCTGGTCATCGGCCAGGGGCTTGTCAGAAAGGAAAGGCTTATTACCCGCAGTATCAAAATTTTCCAGGTCTGTGAACTGTGTAAAATCCTCTACCAGGATTATATCTTTAATTTCAGTTTGGACCTCCTTGAGCTTTGGCAAAAGTCTCTTTGATACAAATAGCACCTTACTCTCAGAATGGGAAAGTATGTTTTCCACCTCGTGGGCAGAGAAATCAGGCAAAAGAGGCACGGCAACCAGACCTGCTGAGGTGAGAGCAAGGTATGTAATACCCCAATTGGGCATATTTTCGCTCCACAGTGCAACTTTATCGCCCTTGTGTAGCCCGAGGCTATCAAATAAAGACTTCTTGAGCCGCTGTATTGTGTCATAAGCCCCGGAGTAAGTATATTGTTGACCTGATGACAGTCCGACCCATGCCAGCCGGTCTCCGTATGTCTGTGCAGAAAAACGCACCAAAGCCCGGAATGTCTTGGGTCTCAAATCTAAATATTTATGCTTCATTGTCCGTTGGTTTTACTAAAAATATGTGATGTTTTTGGAAAGTCAAATTTAACTAATTCTATAAAATCATCAATTCGTTGCATAATTTCTGTCTGCTTGAGCGAGGCCAACCGTTCTGTCCCAAATTTCTCTACAGTAAAGGAAGCCAGGACAGAACCTGCAATGACGGCACTTTTGAGATTCTCGAAAGAATAATCATCCGATGTTGCCATAAAACCGCATAGGCCTCCTGCAAACGTATCACCTGCTCCTGTCGGATTAAAAATATCTGGTAAAGATAAAGCCGGAGCAAAAAACATTTTATCTTTGCTGAAAAGCAAAGCTCCATGCTCGCCTTTCTTAATTATCAAATACCTAGGTCCCATTTTGAGAATTTCCTCTGCCGCAGCACGTATTGTACGTTTACCAGAGAGCATATACGCCTCCTGGTCATTAATAGTAAGCAAATCAATTTCTTTTAGAACCTGCATCAGCTCCTCTAACATTGTCATTATCCAGAAATCCATTGTGTCTAGAACAATAAGCCGTGGTCGGCGGTTCATTTGCTTGATAACCTTAAACTGTACAACTGGCGATAAGTTAGCCAAAAGCAAAATATCTGGTTCACGGTATGAATCTGGTACAGTAGGATCAAATTTCTCCAGTACATTAAGGTCAGTAATCAGAGTCTGTCGCTGGTTCATGTCTTCGTAATACTTACCAGCCCAATAAAAAGTTTTTTCATGCTGATGAACCTCAACACCCTGAAGATCAATATTATGACTTGAAAACAAATCAAAGAATTCTTGTTTAAAATCCCCGCCAACAATTGATATTACATTAATGCTCAGGTCAAAATACGAAGCTGCCAGGGCACTATAAGCTGCTGCCCCACCTAATACACGGCCTGAGCGGCCACGGGGAGTCTCGATGTCGTCATAAGCCAGACTTCCAACTATAACTAATTGTCTCATTTTTATTTGGTTATTTTTTAGGCCGTGCAAAAATATAACAATCTAAATTAAGCAAAAATTTTTTATAAAAAAATTTGGAAGATTTGCTGGAGGTTTTTTATATTTGCAATGCAATTTTTGAGAATAACCACTCCCCCGTAGCTCAGTTGGTTAGAGCACCGGACTGTTAATCCGGGTGTCGAAGGTTCAAGTCCTTCCGGGGGAGCTTTTTTACAGGCGCCCTCTCCGAGGGCGACTGTTTGTTTTTAATCCTGCCTGGTGTTGACAAAAAATTTTATCTTTGCTTAAAAATGTAAAGAACAGTTATGAAACGTGTAGCCATAATCCAGTCTAATTATATACCTTGGAAAGGTTACTTTGACCTTATAAATCTGGTGGATGTATTTATCTTTTATGACCATGTCCAATATACTAAGAATGACTGGCGTAATAGAAATAAAATAAAAGTACCAGGTGGGACACAATGGTTGACTATCCCTGTAAAAACAAAAGGTTTATTCCCTGGTTTGAAAATACAAGATGCAGAAGTAGAAAACCAAAAATGGAGAAAAAAACATTGGAAATCTCTTGAGACTCATTATCGCAAAGCCCAGTACTTTGATAAATACGCAGAAATATTTAGAGATTTATATTTAAATGATGATGAGACTAAGCTGGCAAAAATCAACTATAAATTTATCTTCAAAATAAATGAAATATTAGGTATTGATACAGAAATCCACTGGTCAACAGAGTACATTTTAGAAGGCGATAAGAATATGGTGTTAATAAACATATTAAAACAAATTGGTGGCGATATATATTTATCCGGTCCTGCTGCCAAATCATATTTAGACGAGGAGTTATTTAATAAAGAAAGGATAAAAGTAGAATGGATGGATTATTCTGGCTATCCGGAATATCCACAGCTCTATACTCCCCCTTTTATCCACGAGGTAAGTATACTTGACCTTATCTTTAACACCGGACCCAATGCTCCTAAATACATGAAAAGTTTTAAAAAATGAGTTATTTTTTTATCACAGGGACTTATAGATCTGGCACTACATTACTGCAAAAATTAATTGGTGCAGATAATCGTTTTTTCTCCTTAGAGCAACCCTTACCTACAGCCTATATATACCTGAAGAGCAATTTTCTGCAATCTCTTGGCTACAGGGATAATCTTCCATTAGGCACTTTATTCAATGAAACTAGGTACCGGTATGAAGACTTTACCAGCTACCTCCAGAAATATTACATATCAGAAAAAGATATTGACGAGATTTTTTCTTTAGCAGAAAATTTTAATGGTGTCAAAACAAAAGAAATTTTTAATATTAAAGGT
>JALWNS010000190.1 GCA_027083655.1 Bacteroidales bacterium
TTGGTGTTTTTGACGAAGTACCTAAAACAGAGTTTTCGTCCGTGGTACCATATCAGAGCAGGGTTTCTTATGATAATTTCAGGCGTTTTAGAAATGGAGACTTGGAGGTTTTGATTGCTAACAGGAATATTGCCCATGGCTTGGATAAGCCAGATATACGTTCGCTAGTACTGATGTCTTTACCTGTGAGTATAGAGGAGTTTGTGAAATTACTCAACCGCGTAGGGCGTGATTTGTCAGAGGCTCAGGTACATTTCCTATTGTCAGAGAAGCAGGTAAGCTTTGAGGAGCAGAAAAATATTGTCTCTGGGCACGAGATAACTGAGATAAAGCAGAATAGACAGGTTCTTTATGAGGAATATGTAAGCTATAAGATACTCAAGTCATTTAAGGGCAATTTGAAGAAAGATATGCTTCTGGCCGATGAGATACTAAATTATCTCAAATCAACCAATGAGACATTAGAAGAATTGTTGGTAAACAGAATAAGGCAAGTTTTCGGAATATGGGTGAGCTTTGATTACCAGCCAATGGAGAATCCTACAATGATTTATGTTTATGAGAATGGTGATTTGTTGGGAATAATAGATTTTGAGGAGAATAAAATCGATAACCAGGCTAGTGCTTTGCGACGCGATATAGCAGATAGTATTCTGAGTTTTCTCGATACAGAGATACGTAGCTTTGTTAGCAAGCCAAGGGATATTTTCTTGATAATAAAAGATAAAGTTTCACACTCTTCCACCTCGTTGCTAAATAAACTTGTGTCAATGAGCGAGGGTGAGAGTGCTAGTATAACAATTGATTTCAGTAATAATCTGACACAGGATCTAGCCTCGGTCCTAGGCAAGGATAAGTTTACACATTTAGATATCGAGAGAGCTTACTATGGAGCAGAGGACTATAATGACTTTAGGGAGTATTTGTCAGAATTTGTTGACCGCCGCACACTGAAGAAAAATGACGAAAAGATTAAGCAGCTATTTTACAGGATTAGGGCTTTCTGGGATACATACCGTATGGTATATTATCTAATAGTTATTGGCGTAGTGGATGATTATTTGATTGATTTCAGGAATCAACAGTTTGTTATACAATTGCGTAAATTATCAGAGGACCAGTATATTAACCGCATTTACAAGCGTATATCTGCTTTCGTTTCGCGTGAGAAAGCAATGGAGGTCTTCCAGAAAGTACCAGGTTATCGTGGAGATAGTTTTGTTCATAAGGTGTTGAATTATTGGATAAACTTTGAATATTCATACATCAGGGCAAGGAATGAGGCGACTATTGCCGAACTTGCTAGACTGATGCGCGCTTTGTTCAAGAATAAAGATCAGCAGGCTTGTAAATTTGTGGTTTCACATTATTTTGAAGCAAAATATATCCTTGACCTAAGGGAGCGAAAAGCTATTGAGAAAGAGAATTGGATAAAAATTATTGATTATTTTATTCAAAAAGTTGGTATCTTTAAGTCTAATATAAAGCATCTGTACAAAACGGCAGAAATTTTGCTAAAAGAGGATAGGGGAGATTATGTTGCTTTGATGCTAAGAGGATGGGCAGGACTATTGCTTAGCAATGATAATGCATCTATTTCTAGTGCTCTTGATGATATTGCGATGTCTCTGAATATGTGGAAAAAACAGATGCAAGTTGATACAGAGGAATTTATAACATGGATCGACACTTTATTGGTTACACTCGAAAACTTTAATTTTGAGCTAAAAACAAAAGTGGAAAAACTATTTCATCTAAAAATATTTACTACATGGCTAAAAGATTTTAATAATAATTTTATTGATCTAACATAAAACCAGAATGATATGATCGAACAAATAAATATCGAATTACTAAAATTACAGGATGAGCTACAAAAGCTCAAAAGCGCATCGGAGCAGATAGCACAGGCAGGAAAATTGAGCAAGGATGTGCTCGAGATGGGAGAGAATCTGACACAGTCTTATAACGATGTCCTCAAGAAGTTACAATCCTTGGTTTCGGACTACATGAATAAAACATACAAGATTACAGAGGAAAATCTGACAAAACTTTTTCACAGTTTTCAGGAGCGTGTTAAGGAGGAGGAAGAAAGACTAACAAAGTTTTCTGAGCTGTCAACACAAAGCGAGGACCTGCTTAAAAAAGTTATTGATGAACTACTGACAAAAAGCAAAAAACAAATAGACAATCTAGTAGGTGAGATAAAAAAGACACTATCTGAGCAGAAAAAAATGCTCGAATCTTATGCCAAGACATCAAAAGATGCAGTGCAGGAATTGGCTAAAAAGCATGAACAAACACTTGAGCAGGAACAGCAGATCTTAGAAAGTTATCTCGATTTAGCAGAGAAAACAGCCAAGCTTTCGCAGGTCATAGCAGATGTTGATTTCCCTAAAAGATTGGATGCTATTGACTCAAAGCTTTCTTCTCTTAATAGCCGTATAAATGATGCAGAAAAGTCATTGAAGCAGGCTACTGACGACCAGACAGACCAGCTACTCACAAAACTTGGACAAATCCTATTGGCACAGGAAGAATTATATGAGAAAGTGGAGAAAAACCGCAAAAAAATTAATGGCAATAAAGTGCTTTTGTGGATAATTTTTATTCTAAATTTACTTTTCTATGGTTCTGCGGTTTATGTTTTCCTTAGCATGTTTTCTGACTTTTTCCAGGCTTTAACAAAGTAAAAACTTAATTATTGCGATATCCCCAAGGCGGCCCACAGGCCGCCTTTTTCTTTACCATCCTGTCAAGCGAGCGTGAGCTTCAAGCGACGAGCCCTGGACATGAGGTAAACACAAGGAGGGGAAATAGGTAGTGTTAAGAAAAAGTGTGTATGGAAAAATAAGGGGGCGCGTAAATTTGCAGAAAAAACTATAAAAACTTATAACGATGAAAAGAGAAAAAGAAAAGCAAACAATCACACGCACCCCCATTAAATTCAACTCTAATCAAATTAAAGAAATTATGTTGAGTTTTGCAAGTTCACAGACAAGTGGTATAAGGTAACGAAAATCTCCTCATCCGTTGCGAGCGTGCGTAGCACCTCGCAACTGGCACAGGGCAAGGCACGCTGCAAACATTACGTGAATTTTATAACAGGAAAGTGACATTTTGTCAGTTGTTTGTAGTAATGTAAGTGTCTGTTAATCAGTTGTTAATATATCCACCATTATCAGGCAAAGAATTTGATAAATAAGGGCGACAACACAAAAAGGAGGAAAAAGCTATGAAACTAGATAATTTCACAATCAAAGCACAGGAAGCAATACAGCATGCTTTCACAATAGCTCAGGGCTATGGCCACCAGGCAATAGAAAATGGCCATCTGCTCAAGGCTGTTTTTGAGACAGACGAAAATGTCCCAACTTTCTTGCTCAAAAAGCTTGGAGTTAACGTTGACAACTTCAAGCGTGTACTAGACAGCATAATCCAGTCTTATCCTAAGGTAGAAGGCGGTGAACCATACCTGTCAAACACTGCTGCCTTTGCACTTCGCGAGGCTATTAATCAGTCCAAGGAAGCAGGTGATGAATATGCTTCCCTGGAATACATACTCCTGGGTATTCTGCGTAGCGGCGACCAGGTAGCACAGGCTCTCAAAGATACAGGCGTTACTGAAAAAGAGTTGCGCGCTGCTATTGCCGACTTGCGCAAGGGACAGAAAGTTACATCCCGTAGCGCAGAAGAAACATACCAGGCATTGAATAAATATGCTATTAACCTCAACGAGCAGGCGCAGAAAGGTAAGCTTGACCCAGTTATTGGCCGTGATGAAGAGATCCGCCGTGTTCTGCAGATTCTATCGCGCCGTACCAAGAACAACCCTGTTCTTGTTGGTGATCCAGGTGTTGGTAAAACTGCTATTGTAGAAGGAATAGCACAGCGTATCGTCAAAGGTGAGGTTCCAGAAAACCTCAAGACCAAGGTTATCTATGCCCTGGACATGGGTGCCTTGATTGCAGGTGCTAAGTACCAGGGTGAGTTTGAGGAGAGACTGAAGTCTGTTGTACGCGAGGTTGTCGAATCTGATGGAGAGATTATCCTGTTCATTGACGAGATACATACCCTTGTCGGAGCAGGCCGTTCACAGGGTGCTATGGATGCAGCAAACATACTAAAACCTGCTCTGGCGCGTGGTGAATTGCGGGCTATTGGTGCTACAACACTGGACGAATTCCAGAAATATTTTGAGAAAGACAAAGCATTAGAGCGCCGTTTCCAGAAAGTAATGGTTGATGAACCAGACCGTGCTTCTGCTATAGCTATCCTGCGTGGTCTGAAGGAACGCTATGAGAACCATCACAAGGTGCGTATCACTGATGATGCAATCATTGGTGCCGTTGACTTGAGTATCCGCTATATCACAGACCGTTATCTGCCAGACAAGGCTATTGACCTTATTGACGAGGCAGCCGCCAAGCTGCGTCTGGAGATGGATTCTGTGCCAGCACCTATTGATGAGCTTGATAGCCAGATACGCCAGCTGGAGATTGAGCGTGCAGCACTCATAAAAGACAAGCACAGCGACCGCCTCAAAACAATAGAGGAGAAAATCGCAGAGCTCAAGCAGCAACGTTCCGAACTTGAGGCCAAATGGCGTAATGAGAAAGACATACTTACCAAGATACAGAAGCTTAAGGAAGATATTGAACAATTTAAGTTTGAGGCCGAAAAAGCAGAGCGCGAAGGTAATTTCAACTACGTTGCTGAGTTGCGCTATGGCCGCATACCACAGGCCGAGAAGGAAATAGAGCAGTTGCAGCAGAAACTCAAAGAAATACAGGGCGACAATCCTCTTATCCGCGAGGAGGTTGATTACGAGGATATTGCAGAAGTTGTTAGCCGTTGGACAGGCATACCAGTGGCTAAGCTCATGCAGACCGAGAAAGAGAAACTCTTGCACCTGGAGGATGTTCTGCACCAGCGCGTTGTTGGACAGGATGATGCTATACGTGCCGTAGCAGATGCTGTTCGCCGTAGCCGTGCAGGACTGGCAGACCAGAACCGTCCACTTGGTTCATTCATATTCCTGGGTTCCACAGGTGTGGGTAAGACAGAGCTTGCTAAAGCATTGGCAGAGGCGCTCTTTGACGATGAGAAAGCAATGATACGTATAGACATGTCCGAATACCAGGAGCGCCACAGC
>JALWNS010000191.1 GCA_027083655.1 Bacteroidales bacterium
GATTAAAACTGTTGATATAAATCAATGAAATAAATTAAATACGTGTTCTATGAAAAAGATTGTTATTCTAGGTGCAGGTACTGGAGGCACCATCATGGCTAATAAGCTACGAAAAGCTTTAGAACCAGAGGAATGGGAAATAACCATTGTTGACAAGGGTAAAAAGCATTTTTACCAGCCTGGCTTTTTGTTTATTCCTTTTGGGATTTATACAAAGTATGATGTTGTTAAGCCAAAGGCTAATTTTATACCACCAGGGGTTAATTTTTTGATAGCAGAAGTAGATCGCATCGAGCCAGAAAAGAATAGAGTTCATTTAGTTGGTGGTCAGATACTTGACTACGATTTTCTTATTGTTGCTACTGGTGTACAAACTGATCCTACGGAGACACCGGGGTTAATGGGTGATTTGTGGAACAAGCAAGTTTTCCAGTTTTATACGTTGGAAGGCGCTTTGAATTTAGCAAACTTCTTCAAGACATGGAAGGGTGGTGATTTGGTACTTAATATTGCCGATATGCCAATAAAATGTCCTGTTGCGCCACTCGAGTTTGTTATGCTTGCAGACTGGTTTTTCCGCGAAAAAGGCATACGTGATAATGTAAATATCAAGCTTGTGACACCTCTGCCTGCAGCATTTACTAAGCCTTTGTCTGCAAAAGTGCTGGGTGAAATACTCAAGAAGAAGAATATCGAAGTAGTAACGGATTTTTATATAGAACGTGTTGATAATGAGAATAAAAAGATAGTTTCTTATGATGAGAAAGAAGTGCCATTTGATTGTCTCGTATCTATACCAATACACAAAGGTGCAGACTTTTTAGCAAAGAGTGGCGATCTGGCTGATGATATGAATTTTGTCAAGGTAGATAAGCATACTCTCCAATCTGTGGTCTATCCTAATGTTTTTGGCCTTGGCGATGCTACTAATTTACCAACATCAAAGGCTGGTTCTGTTGTTCATTTTTCGGCCGAGATTTTGTTCGAAAATATCATGTGTGCAATAGAGGACCGTCCTTTCACAGGTAAGTTTGATGGACATGCCAACTGTTATATTGAATCCGGCGACGGAAAAGGTATACTTATAGATTTCAACTATGATGTTGAGCCTCTGCCAGGTAGATATCCATTGCCAGGCCTTGGACCTTTTGGTCTACTGCGTGAGACCAAAGTTAACCATTATGGAAAGTTAATTTTCCGCTGGATGTATTGGCATATTATCCTCAAAGGTAAAGAAATGCCTATTGAGGCACTCATGTCAATGGCAGGAAAAGAAGTGGTTAATCCTTAAATCTAACAAACATGGAAAAGGAAAATTTACAAGAACAAATAAATGAACTTAATCGCAAACTAGATATCCTTCTTGAGGAATCTTTTAAAGAAAAACAAAGGCGAGAGCAGCAAGAAGACCTTATGCAGGATCTATCCCTAATAGGCAAAGATTTATATGATACAGCAGTCGAAAGGCTCGATAATGAAGGTGTAGAATTGAATGACGAGGTTATTGTACGTTTGTTGTTCAAGTTACTCAGGGATATTGAGATTTTCTACGAGATGATCAATAGTCTGGAAAGTGCTTACGATCTAATCAAAGACCTTGGACCTATTGTCAACCAGATGGGAAGAGATTTGATAAACAAGCTTTCAGACCTTGAGCAGAAAGGATATCTCAAGCTTTTTGCTTCGCTCTCTAAAGTATCCGATAGCTTTGTTAAGTATTATAAGCCAGATGACGCCCAGATTTTGGCTAAGCGTGTAGAAACACTTGTAGAGCTTAGCCGTCTGGCTCTCACTTCAACATTGCTTGAAGATACTAAGAAAATGCTAGAAGCATACCAGGAAGCCCGGGAAGAAAAACCAAAGAAGATGGGTTTATTCAAAGCTATGCGGGAATTATCCAGTCCGGAGATGAAAAAGAGCCTTGGCTTTCTGGTTTCTATGCTTAAAAAATTCTCACAAAAAATGGATTTTTAGCCCTGTGGGCAACATTTTTATAAACATAAAAACGATATAATTATGGCAGAAAAAACATTTGCAGGAATTACCGTTCAAGTCGATGACGACGGTTATTTAATTGATCCCAACCAGTGGACAGAAGATATTGCCAAAGAAATGGCAAAAGAAGATGGCCTGGAGCTAACTGATCAACATATAGAAGTGTTGAAGTTTTTACGTGAGAAATATCTCAAAGGTGAGACATTGACCATAAGGTCAGTTGGTAAGTCTGGTATCGTAGATATCAAAGGCTTTTATAAGCTGTTCCCAGGAGCTCCATTGAAGAAAGCTTCTAAGTATGCAGGACTCCCTAAACCTTCAAGTTGTGTATAATGGCAGATAACAGAAAAGTCTCAATCATTGTTTCCAAGGGTCGCTTGGAAGATGTATACGCAGGGTTGGTTATGGCCAATGGTGCGGTTATGGAAGGCATAGAAACAAAGATGTTTTTCACATTTTTTGGCCTTCATGCTCTAAAACCTAAGTTCATGAACCGCCTTCATACCGCAGTAGTTGGCAACCCTGCCCTTAGAATGCCAGGAGACTTGCCATTTCCTACTCTTTTAGGCATAATCCCATTTGTTGAGGCAGGTATCTCCGCTATGATGCGCAAAGAGATGGAAAAATTGGATGTTCCCCCAGTTGATGAATTTTTGGAGATGATAGATGCCGGTGGTGGTGAAATATACGCTTGTAAGTTGGCTATGGATATGTTCAAGCTAAAAAAAGAAGATTTACATCCTCTTGTCAAAGATGTACTCACAGTTGGTGAATTCTACGAAATTTCCAAAGGCGGGGAAATTATTTTCATCTAAGTTATAGTACGGCTTGTCTTTCCTGGTTTGAAAGGGACGTCCTGGGGACGTCCCTTTTTTGGTATTTTAGGAAAAGTTTGAAATTTAGGCTAAAATATTGTATAATTATCTAAAAACCAGAATTAAACATGCGGTTACTTTTGCCCCTCGTAATTGTTTTTCTTTTGGTTTCGAATCTCCTAGCACAGGAAAAAGTAATTAAAGGTTCGGTTATAGATTATTCTACCGGGGACCCTGTTGCAAATATTATTGTCCAGGTTAAGGGAACAACGCTAACTACTACGGCAGATGAAAAAGGGCATTTTACCGTGCATATTCCTGATTCTATTGTCGAAGTTGAATTTTCTGTGAAAGGGTATAGATTACGCAAACAACAAAAGCTTGGCAATTATTATAAATTATTCGTAGAGAGTGATATTTTTTCTCTTAGCTTGCCTGATTTAATGAATTTACAAGTTTATTCTACAAGTAAAAAGGACGAAAATTTGATTTGTTCCCCTGCTGCTATAGAGCTATTCCCATTGAAAAATATTGAAATCCTTAATTATAGCAAATTGATAGACATCATGGAGTTCGCTACAGGTATGTCTTCTGTCAATGGAGAAGGGAATTTCTTTTACACTACGACAATAAGGGGGAATACGCGTGTCAATTATAATACAAACACTCTACTTCTATACAATGGGATCAAGATATATAACCCTTATCACGGTAGCTTTGATTTTCAGGTAATACCAATTAGTTCGATAAATAATATAGAGATTGTAAAGGGTGCTAATTCTGTGTTGTATGGCACAAATGCTATGAATGCTATGATCAATGTTGTTAGCCGCGATGAGATCATTAACGAGCCTCATTTTAATGGTTATGGGGTTAGAACCCAGTTAGGCGATTATAACTCTCTGGCAACAAATTTTTACTTAATATCGAAAGAAGGTAATACGAAGTTTACTTTTTACAGCGACCTATATTCTACAAGAGGTGAGCCTCTTACTTATTATGATGAGCAGGGGCATGAACTCACTTACAACAGGGGGTATTTAGGATATAATGTTGCAACTAGCTTATCTTATGGCAAAGTAAAGTTTGATATTTTAAGTTATAGACGTAGTGAGCTTGTGGTAAGGACACGGGGTTTCTCACTTGTATATACTTCTAATCAAGATACTATTGGCACTCCTGTCCCTGAGTTAAATGATGAACAAATGTATATTGGCAATGTCTCTTTTAATACAAGTGTAATGGGTAAATTCAAGCTCAAGGCACAATCTGAAATACTTAAATGGTACAATGTAAAATATCTTGTTGATGGACAATGGTTGTATTCTTCCATTGGTAACTTCAATACCTTGGAATTGAGCCCTCTGGATTCAGGGAAATTTTTACATCTGTTAGGTTTTTCTTTAGATAATTATATAGGACGTAGGTTTAAGACACAGGAAAATGATTATGATATTGGCAAGGATAATCTGTTTACGCACGAATTGGCTACTTATTACAATGGCAGCTTTTATTTATTAGATTGGTTAAGTGTGTACTATGGTGCTCGTCTGCTTTTTTCGTTTTATAAGCGTTCTTTTTGGAATTTATCCCCACGTTTTGCAACTGTGATAAAGATAGACAAATTTTCCGCTTTAAAATTTGTTTATGGCCAATCTTTCCGTGTACCTACTTACTTCGAAAAAGAGGTTCATTCTGATAAGGTTATTGGTAACCCATATTTGGAGCCGGAAAAAAGCATTTCATACGACCTGGTGTATTACAGGGCACAGCCCAAAATCCAATTTAGTATTGACTTGTTTTACACACAGATAATTAACCAGATAGAACGTGTGGTCTCACCTGTAAATCCTGATATGCAAATTAATTTAAACATGGGAACCAACATTTATAAAGGCATAGAAATTTCTGGAGTGGCTAACTTTTATAAAATCTATGGTTTTGCAGGATATAGCTATACACTTGGTAATAACGAACAAACATCCCAGGCTCTAGAGTTTACATACCGTCACATGTTTAGCTCTGGACTATTGTTTGAACCTGTAGAATGGCTTAAATTTAAAGCTTCTTATAAATACTTATCCCACTGGGGACCTGCTCCTGCCTACCACCTGGTAAATCTGGCCACTAGCTTTAAGTTTTTACCTTTACCCTTGGAAATAGAGTTTAGATTTAATAATCTTCTAAATAAAGAGATTTTCTTGCCTGAAATTGCCAGGGATAATATTACAATCCCAAAGACTTACCACAGGATGTTTTATATAACTATAATGTATAGATTTTTTTAGAATATAGATTTTTTGTTGATTATTATCATTGAAATTTATTAATGTCTTTTTGCAT
>JALWNS010000192.1:0-908 GCA_027083655.1 Bacteroidales bacterium
TTCCTATTGCACATGCAGAAGGTAAATATTATGCAGAACCTAATGTTCTAACAGAGATGCGTAAAAACGGGCAGATCCTTTTCCGATATTGTGATGAGTTTGGCAGGTTGTCAGAGGAATTCAATCCAAATGGTTCGATAGAAAATATTGCAGGTGTGTGTAATAAAGATAAAAATGTTTATGGAATGATGCCTCATCCTGAACGGGCAGCAGATGATGAACTTGGTAATACAGATGGACTATTGATTTTCAATTCGATAATAAAGTCATTAACAGAGAAAGTTTTTTTCTAGATCTATGTAGAGCGGAGCCACAGGCTCCGCTCTATGTGTTTTGTTAATTCCAGGTTAGGAGAGAATGTGCTAGTCGTAACTTGATGTTTTTTATAACAAACCGAAAATACCTGATTTTTTTATTTACCTTTATTTGGACCTTGGGTGATGCTTATATGGTATAAAGGACAGGTTATTCATTCATTTGTTGGAATTCTTTTTGTTTGATATTAAGCTTGTACATATTATCGTTTATCCTTCCAGTCTGGTAATCGTATTTAGAGTATACTTTGATCAGCGAATTAAAGTTTTGTGTTTGCATAGGCAATGATATAACAATTATTTTGCTTTCACCAGGTAGGATATCAAAGAAGTTGTAGTTTACGAGAGCGTTGTCAAGGCTAGGTATTATAATGATGTCCTTTGCAAGATATTTACTGGCAGAGATTTCGAGTGCATATCCTTCTTCTACTGGGTAATAAAGTATATTAAGTCCTGGGTCTGTAATTTTAATTTTAGATTGGTCTATGAAATAATGGTATTTCTCTGCAACAAGTTCAAGATTATTGTATACTTCTATTTTCATAAGGATTGAATCGCGGGAGAAGAGCTTGAAGTAAACACCTAGATCGAAGA
>JALWNS010000192.1:918-5142 GCA_027083655.1 Bacteroidales bacterium
GGCTAACACTGTGATTAACTAAAACTTCGTTTTCTACTTTTTGCCAGAGGAGGTTTCCGTGAAAATCATAAATTTTGTAGTATGTTAGAACGTGAGCAGTGTCCGTTGCAGATGTTATAGTGACTTCAACGTTATTACCATTATTTTTAGTTGAGATTCTAAAGTCGCCAAGGTAGTGTTTTAGCGAGAAATATTTAGCTTTAGGGGTGAGCGAGTAGTCAATGAAGCCAGGAGATAGAGCAGGGGTTATATCATTAAACCATTTAACTATAACATGGTTTTGATAATTAGGTTTAAGGCTTTTGAGGTATTGTTCGAAGCGTTGTTTTTGAATTATTTGGGAAAAGTAGTAAAAATTATTGATAGAGTCTGGAGTTGTTAGTTTTGCGACTTGTTTTTTTAGAGGGTAGTATAGTTGGGGTTTGGGTTTTGTGAAAAAGGTCATAGTGAGGTCAATTTTTTTGTCTTGCCCTTGCATAGTAAAGAATTTGTGGACAAGTTTGGGGTTAGGTAGTGAAATAAAGTCATGTCTGAGGTTAATAATGTTTGCATAGTCCAGTGAAGAAAGGTATGGTCTGGAGGAATCGACAGAATGGATGAAGGTAGGGAGTACTTGAGAGAAAAGGTTATTTGAGAATTTTTGTATGTTGTCGGAATAGATTCTAGTCTGATTAGGGGTGAAATTACCATTCCAGGCTATAATTGAAGGGTGTCTATAAAGTTGAAGAATATTTTCCTTTGTTTCATCCAGGATAATGGAAACGATAGTATCCCTGGGAGGAAGAGCTTTATATGCGATGGGTAATGTCTGTATGACCATCAGGCCTTCCTGGTCGCATAGGTCGTAGAAACGTTGGTTGTGGTACCAACCTTTGTCAGATGTAATTATTGCATTAAAACCTGCGTTTTTGATGATTTTGATGAATTTGTTGTAAAGATCGTTTTCATCTGTAATGTTTACCCTTAATGGATAAATTTGTGCGGCTTTGAGCAAAATAGTAGAGTCGTTGATTTTAAGGGTAAATTTTCCATTTGTTGTGTCGATATTAACTTTGCGTATGCCAGTGTATGTTGGTAACTCTGAATACTTTGTTTTCTTTATGAAAAGCGATGTTGTAAATTTGTAAATTGATGGTTGGGGGTTGTTTGGGCTATGAGGGTACCAAAGTTTGGGGTTTGAAATTGTAAATTTGAAAGTGAAAATATTCTTACCTGGTTTTAATTTAACTTTTTTATTAATGTGGATTGCGTATTGGCTTTTTATTTCGATTTTGCCTGTTTGTAGCTGTGATGAGAACACAGTAATCTGCGCTATTACATTAACTTTAGACTTAGATATGTCGGTGAAAGAAAATTTTGCGTCATTGACAAATGCTTTCTCCCAAATCATTATTTTGGGTTGTCTTGAGAAACCAATAGGTATATAGTTGGTACTCAGGTCTTTGTTGAAATGAAAGTATGGTTTTCGCAGAACGCTATAAGGCGATATATTTTCATTGATATTAAGAGTAGAGAAGAACTTTTTAGCTTCTAAGAGCGGGGGGGAAAATTGTACAATAATTGTATTATTACCAGGATGGAGGTATTTTTTTATATCAAATGCGTATTGTTTGAAAAAGTCGTTAGTTTGTGCTATAAGTGAGCCGTTGACATATATTCTGGTATATGTGTCAAGACCAGGAAAAAAAATCCATATTTGTTTGTCTTTGTATGTTTGTTCATCTATTTTGATAGAGGTTTTATAAAACCACGTTTTATTAGAAAGCCATCTGATTTTCTCAGTATAGTGGTCGAAGTAGAATTCTTTAGACAGAAATAAGTTATTTGACAGGGCTATGTGTATGCTACCTGGAGTTTTGGCTGGTTCCCATATTTGAGCGTTAAGACTATCGCTATAATTCCAGTAAAGGTCTTGTAATTTGGGTAGATTTTCTTTTTTATAATTGCATGAGGTCATTAAAAAACTTAGTACGAAGAATATAAAAAAGCGTTTCTGCATCAGGCTATAATTTTATAAATCAAATAGATATGACAAAGACAGTTGAGTTGAAAGATATAAATTTTCCAGAATTCAAGGCTAAGTTAGCAAAAAAATCGGGTAAATATGGATATAAGTTGACAGAAGAAAAAGAGGCTATAATATTGACTTGGGATAATAATTGGTTAGGAGTTGGTTTTGATGTTGAGATTTTGCCGATTAATGAGCAAAGTTTTATTTATCATGTTAACAGTGAGAGGGTTTTGAGGCTAGTACTGGTATTGTTGATCATTTTATTAATAGTATTTTATGGGAATTTATTGCTATTTCTATTATCGGGTGTGGGGATCAGTTTTTTATTGATAGGAAGTGTGCGTTATCAGTCGGAGAGGAATACAGAAAGGCTAATAAATGAGCTAATAGTTGATTGGGAAGAAGAGAGTGATGAAGAAGAAGGCTTTGGGGGGATAGATGGTTTACGTTGTCCTGCTTGTGGAGAGTCGTTAACAGAGTATGATGAGTATTGTCCGTCATGTGGATTGTTTCTGGGAAAATCATGGAAAAGGCAGCCTGTCTCGAGGACAGGCTTGGAGAATATACGTTTGGAGTATAATTTCAGGAAGAAACATTCTGAAGGAAGTCAATAAGTTTGGAGAAAGCTTTTTGTCTGTGGCTATATAAGTTTTTTTCGTCCAGTGTCATCTGTGCAAAAGTGCGGTTATCTCCCTGAGGAACAAAGATTGGGTCATAACCAAATCCATTTTGGCCACGTGGTTCGTAAGTTATATGTCCGTTAACAATTCCTTCAAACAGAAATTCTTTACCGTCGAGTATTAGTGCAATTACAGTACGGAATCTGGCTCTCCTGTCCTCTATATCTTTCATGAGCTCTAGCAAGTGCATCATATTCTTATTGTAATCGTGGTCAGATGCAAAGCGGGCAGAGTTGACGCCTGGCAATCCACCAAGGGCATGGACCTCGAGTCCGGTGTCGTCGGCGAAGCAGTTTTTGCCTGTTTTTTTGTAGAAGAAACGGGCTTTTTCTAAAGCATTGCCTTCCAGTGTTGGGGAAGTTTCGGGTATGTCGTAGTTAAAATCAACATCTTGCAGAGATTGAATTTGGAATTTATCCTTTGCCAAGTGTCTTATTTCTATAAGTTTATGTTGGTTGTTTGTGACGAAAACGATTTGTCTCATTAGTTATATGGTTTGTAGTTTGAAAAAATGAAATTTTAATTGATAGTAAACTGTGATAGTTTTTCGAGGAATTTCTTTTTTCGTCCTTCTGAAACTTCGATTTGTTCTCCGTTAGATAGTACGACATAACCGCCTCTGCCTCTGACGTATTTCTTAATAAATTTGAGGTTAACGATGTGTTTGTTGTGTATACGGCAGAAGTGGCTATCTTTTAGCAGGTTTTCGTATGTCTGGATGGATTTGGAGACTACGATTTTTTTGCCAGTAGTGAGGAAAAATGTAGTGTAGTTATTGCTTGATTCGCATCGGATAATTTCTTCGAGGTCTATGATGTGAAGGCCACTGGAAGTAGGCAGTATTAATTTAGAGGGTTGGTTTTTGAGATTGGTACTGAGTGCAGAAATTTTTTTGACCAGCTCCTCGTTGCTTGTTTCTTTGTATCTTTCGACGGCCTCGACTAGTTTATCAGGTTCTACAGGTTTGAGGATATAGTGCAGGGCTGCGTATTCGAATGCTTTAATAGCATATTGGTCGTAAGCAGTAACGAAAATTACTCCAAAGTCTTTGAAGTCTGTTCTTTCTAATACTTCAAAGCCATCGCCGTCAGGCATACTGATATCGAGGAAAACCAGGTCAGGTTTGTGTGAGTTAATTTCTTCGATGGCTTGTTCCACTGTTTGTGCAGTGCTAATGACCTCTATTTCTGGTATGTGTTTTTCTATAAGTTTTTGTAGTATGACGATGCTATTTTTTTCATCGTCGACAAGGATTGTTCGTATTTTTTCCATTTTATTGTAAGTTTGGTATTTATTTCAAATTTAACAAAATCTATCAAGTGTTAACAAAGTTTGGAAAAGTAATTATCACGGTTGTACCTGCTGGGGTGTTGTCAGGATTATATTTGTCAATAATTTTCATATCAATTTTCTTCCGATATAGTTTGTTGATGAGTCTAATCCTTTCCTGATTATTGGTTGGACCGGTAGATTTATGGCCTGTCCGGCGCATAGCTATTTCTTTTGCTTGTTCACGGCCAATACCATTATCAT
>JALWNS010000193.1 GCA_027083655.1 Bacteroidales bacterium
GTGATTAACTATACCATGAACGAGACAGACATTAAAAAATTAAAACAAATTATAACAAAAATTCGTAATAAAGTAATAACAGAAGTTTCTTAATTTAGCAAATGTTAGTTAAAAGGCTTTTTATTATGAAAAAACACATCGTCTTTATATTTATCTCATTAATTATCAACACATTTTCTTATGGTCAATGCAAAGAATATATAAAAGCTATAGCCCCCTCAATGTTAGAACCTTATGTTTCTGATGGAAATTTCTTCGCACCCACTATATACGAAGGTGATGAGGTGACCCTGAAACGTACATTCATCGGAGGGCAAAGGTATAAAATCATGATTTTAGGAATGGATCTGTGGCAAAAATATATTACAATAAAAGATGATGACGGCTTCACATTATTTCAAAATTACCTTCCAAAAAAACACAAGGAACTAAACTGCTCTTTCACAGACTGGGAAGGGAATGATATTCCATGTCTTGGACAAACTTATTATGAATTTACCCCTGAACATACAATAACCCTGGTTATAAATGTCAAAGTCCAACAATTAGCAAAAAGGAAAAAAGACAGAGTTAAAGGCTGTTTGGGTATTGTCATCGGTTACTTGCCACAAAATACAAACAATTAAATAACTTTTTAATCCTAATTTTTCTTTTGCCTGTCTTTTAAAAACGTTATTTTTGCTTAAAATATAAAAATTACAGGCTATGAGAAAATTTACACTTTTGTTGTTGAATTTGCTATTGACTTTTGCTATTCTTGCAGGGCCAATAGACAAAAAACTAGCCCGTCAAGTAGCTTCACAATTCCTCTCGACAGTTAGTGGAAAAAAAATAGATAACTTCGATAAAGAACAAACCTATAAATTCGATGGCCGTAGTGTCATGTATATATTCACACTCAAAGACGGTGGTTTTGTTATTACAAGTACTGATGATAATATCAAGCCTATTTTGGCATATTCTATTAACAACAATTTCCCTTTACCAATACAAAGTCCCGAGGTTAAATGGTGGCTAGACCTGTATTCTCAACAAATAGATTATATTCTAGACAATGGTATTAGCATTACAAAAAGCAAAAATCTCTGGGAGCAATTTATCAATGGGCAAATAAAACCACCCAAATTACAGGTAGGCCCGCTTGTACAAACAACCTGGAACCAAAACGGAGGAGACGATCAATACCCATATAATTATTTCTGCCCGGACGGTACACCTGTGGGATGTGTTGCTACTGCAACAGCTCAAGTCATGAAATATTGGGAATATCCAAACACAGGCAGAGGATGGCATACTTATGTTCATCCTAAATATGGCCGACTTTCTGCACGCTTTGATACCACTACATTTGACTGGAATTTAATGCCTCTTGATAAAAGTAGCTTCGAAGTGGCTCTTTTAAGTTATTCATTAGGTGTTGCTCTGGACATGAACTATGACCCTGCAGGCTCCGGTTCATATACATTTGACTTGACTTACATATTGCCTAATTATTTTAAGTATAGCGACAGCATTATGTACTATTCCCGATCATATATTGAGAAATTGTATGGTAAACAGGCGTGGATAGATACATTGAAAAAACAAATTGACCTAGGTTATCCTATCATATATGCAGGCTACGGAGACCAAGGGGGGCATGCATTCGTATGCGATGGTTACAATGACCAGGGACAATTCTACTTCAACTGGGGTTGGGGTGGATCTTACGATGGATGGTATGACATCGAAAGCCTCACGCCCGGCTCTAGTGACTTTTCAGAAGGTCAAAGCGCAGTTATTAATATCCATCCTCCACAGATAGAACCTTATTTTACAGCAGTTAAAACACAGAGCCCATTTGTAGAAGGTAAAGATGCTATGCGTTATATAGATGCCGTTGATGATAATATTGCTTTTTCTGTTCCTAGCAGTTCTCCTGGTATCGGTAAAACTACTAATGGTGGTGCTACTTGGACTTATATACCATTACCAGATGAATATAAGGCTTACGGTGTATCAATGGTTTATGCACTGAATAAAGACACATTATTCATTCCTGTTTTCAGTACCAGTGGTGCAGGTAATACATACATCCTTAAGTCTACCGACGGAGGTAAGACATGGAGGCAAGTATTAGAAGGAGCACAACCAGGTACTAGCTTCTTCAACGTTATTCATTTCTTCGATAATCTAAACGGAGTTGTTCAAGGGGATCCTGTAAATGGCGACTTCGAGATTTATACAACGAATGATGGAGGCGAAACCTGGAGCAAAGTCGATGGCTCTAATATCCCAGATGCAATTGATGGTGAATATGGTACAGTCGGTTATTATTATGGTGATAACAATTATATCTGGTACTATACTACCAAAGGCCGTGTTTTCAGATCTACAGACAAAGGCCAAACATGGGATATGTTTGGTTTAATGACCCAATCTGACTTTGGTGACCCTGAAGGCAATGACCGGACAGAAATTACTGGAGCAATAGGTAACAACGGTGTGGGTACTATCTTTGAAACTTATGTTGAATATACACCTAACGACACAAACCTGTATTACTATTACTATTATACAAGTGATTACGGTGCTACTTGGACACAATATAGCCCAAATGATAGTATTATTGCAGAACAAATGGACATCGTCCCAGGTCAAAATGTAATAGTAGCTGTTGGATCAGGTATACATTTTACTTTTGATGGACGCACTTGGAACTCTCTACCAGATTATTACAACTTATTCCATATTTACTCCATTGACCTTGCTACCGATACATACGGTTATATGGGATCTTCTAAATGGAGCTTTGCAAATGGGGCATGGATATTTGGTTATAATGATAAAGCAATTCCTGATTTCGCATCCTCTGTAGAAAGATCATGCCAGAATTCTGATGTCGAATTTACAAACCAATCCCTAGGTATGGTCAATAATCTTGAATGGAACTTCGGTGAGGGGGCTAATCCTCAAACAGCGATAGGACCTGGACCTCATACGGTATCATATTCTACACCTGGAACAAAAACTATTACTTTGACAGTAACAGACGTCAACGGAAACCAATTCACAAAAACTAAAGAGTTCATCGTCGATTCCCAGGCTCCAGACTATTTAGCCCAGATACAAGGCGAAATAGTTCCTCTTATCAATAATGCATACACTTATTATGTTGAAGACCAAGGTGATAAATATAAATGGGAATTTCCTAGCTTATGGTCCATCGAAAATACAGCCGATACAAGTATAAAGCAAGTAACAGTTAAAGGTAGTCTAGGTCAAAAAGAAATAACAGTAACGCCATACAACGGTTGTGGCCAGGGACAAACATCTACTCTCATAGTAACAGTAGTCGGTGGTATTGATAAAGCCTATCCAAATCCATCTTCAGACTATGTTTATATCGAAAATACAGAAAATAGCTCTGTATACGTATATAACCATTCAGGAAAGTTGGTAGAGAAAATAGACAATGCTTCATACCTGACAGTCCTTAACGTAGCCGATAGTAAGTACACAAACGGTTTATACACTGTTGTTATCGTAGATCAAGAAGGTACTAAACGTTCTGTTAAAATTTTGGTTGTTAAATAAAAAATGCAATTTTAACCTTACGAAAAAAGCGGCCTTTTAAGGCCGCTTTTTTCGTAAACTTGCTATACAATCATATTTATACTACAAAAAAAGGAGAGCCCTGTAAAGAGCTCTCCTTGCCATAACTTTGCGTATGTTTTTTACAGGTTTCCTTTCCACAGGCCATGAAGATTGCAATACTCACGTGCGTAAACATCCTTCCCTTCTGGGACCTGGAATTCGGCTTTTGGTTCATCACCAGGATTGAGAAATTTACGGTAAACTTTACCATCAACAACTAGCTCAATCCACTCAATATAATGCTTTTCTTCCATAGGATGGTTCTGATTCTCACCAACCTTTACAACATACTTATCATCAACCCTCTCTATGAAAGGCACATGCTTCTCTGTAGAAGAATCAGCAGTTTTTTCTTCTAAAAGCTGCATTGGCTGGCCACAACAAACCAATTCTCCGCCGCCAACATGTAAAACCTCTACTATGTTACCACAAACATTACATTTATATACCTGTAACTTTTCCATATTTAAATTTTTTAAGGTTTTGCTTTTTTAAAATTACATAAAAATGGAGCAGAAAACAAGTTTCTGCTACATTAAATCTATAAAAATTTGTTTATAGTTTCTTATAGCACAACCACCAGTCAAAGCATTCAATCTCGCCTTTGGCTTTCTGCTCTTCACGTTTTTTCTTGAGCTCTACTGTATTAGCAGGAGGTACAATTACTTTGTCTCCTATCAAATCATTATTTGGCCAATCTGCAGGCAAGGCAACACCATAATTATCAGATACCTGCAATCCCTTCAGTACACGAAGTATCTCATCGAAATTACGGCCAAACTCTGGTGGATAGTAAATGATTGCCCTTACAATTCCATTTGGATCAATGAAGAATACGGCACGGACAGTTACTGTTCCATTCTCTGGCAACATGCCTAATGCATCTGCTACTTTACCATGGTCATCTGCAATAATAGGATATTCAATTTTTACACCCAAATTCTGCTCAATCCATTCTACCCATTTGATATGCGAGAAAACCTGGTCAATTGATAAACCCAACAAGTCAGCATTCAACTTACGGAACTCATCATAACGCTTCTGGAAAGCAACAAATTCTGTTGTACATACAGGTGTGAAATCTGCAGGATGGCTAAAAAGAACCAACCATTTGCCAGAGTAATCTTTTGGTAAGTGCTTAACACCATGAGTGGTATTAACTGTCATTTCAGGAAATTTCTGTCCAATCTTAATCATAGCTTTGTGTTTTTTTGTTTTGATTTTGCATTAGCAAATATAAATTAATTTAGAATAATTCCAAAATAAGAATTAATACAATTAAATAATTTTAACATTTTTACTTTTCAAAAAAAATATATTAAATTTCGAATAAAAAAGCAATGACTAGAAAAGTTTTATTACTAACCTTTTTGTTTTTACTTACAACTTTATCTTCATGCTTTCTGTT
>JALWNS010000194.1 GCA_027083655.1 Bacteroidales bacterium
TAGTGCTTCCTGATGTAACCAGGGTAGGCTATAGATTTCTGGACCAGCCACAGACACTTAAAGTCTTTCACACTTTTGACCACGGGCTAGCTTTTGACTTGATAGGTATAGATGACGATGATGAGCTTATCCTGGAGATTGCCAGAGACCTGGGTAGAAAGTTTAACCAGGAAGAAATTGCAGTGGGTAAGATGTATAGCTATAGCTTTGTCGTTGTCCTTCCATTCTACAAAAATTATTTTTGGCTATTTGAACGACTTAACGAGAGCATAAGATACTGATTTACACTACACCACCCTATTTTTGTACTATCCTATGTACAACACGTATTTGTTTTGTCTGGCCGGTTTAGAGCCTGGAACGGCAATTAGTGTTTTAAGCTCCTTATTTCCGTAAAACCAGTTTCTCCCCAAATATCCCTCTCGCAGTCTTTACTTTGATAAAATATACCCCACCTGGCAATTTTCCCAGATCAAGTGTAGATCTCCCATTGGTTTCCAATACCTTACGTCCATTCCCGTCATAAATATATACAGCCTGAATGTCATCTCCTTTTATCATCAATAGCTTGCCAGTAGGATTAGGATAAATAAGAACCTTCCCTGTATGGTTATTATCCTTGGTATAAGAAGTCTTGTCAAGATAAATTCCACGGCTACAACTTAGCGCAGGATTTCCATCTACATAAATAGTTAGCCAAATCAAGTACTCTCCTGGCAATAGGTCATGTGTATTCCACTCTGTAAGTGTCTGGTTAAAAAGGTTAAAAGACGTAGCAGATGTGTCCTTGATCAAAATCATATTACTTGTATCTGGCAAAGAATATTCAATCCTATAGCGGTTGATTTTGGACGTATTAAACAGGCCGTTAATACCATAAACCTTGCCTGTGATAAGTACTATCGAATCAACAAAAGCACTGGTTATGCTATCTATCCATGCCTCGGCAAAATAACCATTAGCATTAACAACAGGCTCATTATCATGCAGGCAATTGGCAAAATACATTTCTGCATTATCATTTACCACCATTGCGCCAGTTATTGTTGACCGGTAAAACCATGCCCTGGCATATTGCTGGAAATTAATTATTTGTTGTGTTCCGCTGGTTCTGGTTATCTGGGAATTATAAACATAAGTCTGGCTAAGGCCAGTAGCTCCGAAATATCCACCCGTACCATCGCAAGAGCTATTCAAGACTTTTACCACACTATTGCCAAAGCCAACATATTCCCCGAATTTGCTACTGTCAATAACCAGTCTTGAGGTGTCGTCTGTATAAAAATTCCAAGCCATAACTGTAGAATTATTAACCTGAAACAGACGGTCTGTGAATGGTGCCGTAAAACCTTCGTAATACTGCGAATTAAAAAATCCTTTGGCCAAACTGGACGAGGTATCCGTAAAGTAAAACCCACTTGCTATCAAAGTAGAATTGTTAACAGTAACACTACTAAGCTTTTTGGAGATAATACCCCAGAAAATATAATCAGATTTCGAGATATGCACCGTGAAGTCAACCCCTGAGACTCCACTTATCGAATCTGCAAAATAATAGTCACCTGTAATATTACTTGCTCCTGATAAAGACGAATTTGCAGGCGGATAAGAATAATCCACTGTATCACCTTGCTCAAAAGTGTACCAGACTACTATGAAATCAGTAGCATTTATATCCACATTTGAACCCTGGGATATGACATACTCCATTCCCCCGGAGCAACTGTCAACTAAAAGAGATGAATTACCACCTATTCCCATTGTCATCGGCAGGATATCTGAAATGTAATCTGTTTTATGTTGGTGAAAAAAACTGCTATCAACAAAATTACCTCCAAGTGCCCCAGCTCCCAGATAACACTTAGAATTACTCAAATTAATCCCGGCATTTTCCGCCGCAGCCCAGCTATACTGACCTTTATAAGTCATTTGTATATTTACTATGGCACTATCAATATTTAACACGCTATGCCCTGTAAGAAATATACTGCACGATAGTCCAACCGTGCCTGTGAGGTTTGCCTCTGCACTATCGGCCATGTAAAATATGTTCTTTGCAATAAAGCCACTATTTTCCACATTGAGTCTACCAGTGCCTATAACGCCTATCAAATTTCTAACAGTGAAATTTACACTACCAGCAAGGTTCAACTCTCCATTGTTCAAAATAAATACTGTATCATAACTATAGTTCCCCGAAGTCAAAGTAATTACTTCATCAGGATCAGAGAAGCCAACTAAAAGGTTTTGCCCGTGGACAAAAAAACTATTCACTACTAAAAGCACAATAAGCACAGTGCTTTTGTAAAAATTCAAATGTACTTTATTGTCTCTCAAAACATTGAAATTAGAGGTTTAAACAAACTTACACCTTTTTGCCTGGTTTGTCCACTAATCCCGTTGTAAAAATCCAGTTTTCCGGGGAAAATTGTTATAAAACATAGATATCTAGAAATATTGTTTTTTGTTAATTTCATAAAAAAAGCAGCTACTCCAATGGGTGTAAATACGACTGTAAGGATAATTGCTAAAATTAACGACATGCCAGTTTTGAAAATTGATTGGCTCAACAGAAACAGGCTATTTATTTTCGATGTAGGGAATAAAGACGAGATAATTGGATTTATAAATTTCCTAAACGGAAAATTTGATTCTGTGCAAGGGTACATCGACATAGAAATGACAGGGACATTCATTGTCTCCTCCAATTCCATAGAATTCTCTGCCGAAGCTAGCGAGAGTTACGAAATAGCTCTCCGTAAAACTGATGCCTTTGATCTCGTTTTCGACACTAAAGATTGTGATAAACTAACATACATTACTGATTATAGCTACATGTTTTTTATGCTTCTCTGTACCGGGAATTGGAAAAACAGTAATGCAATAAACCGTTTTCTGGAGGACTTTACAATATTTATTATAGAAAATTCCTCACGTCCCATTAACAAAGAAAAATTATACTTTTTCTTCACTGATTATAACTATCCATCCTAAGCAAGATTTAAATTTCGCTATAACATAGCAGACATCATAAAACCTCGACTTACACAGACTTGCAAACTTTGAATATACTATCCAAAACCTTAAAAGAAATCCCTCGAAATTCTTAACTTAGACTTGAAAAGCTTAGATAAAACTATTAACAATCATTAACAAACATATTCAAAACAAAACACCTTTCCCTCCCGTTAACAGAGCGAACACCACTATTACAAAGCTGTAAAACCTAAACCACATACTATGCTCAGAGAATTCATTAAGTTTTTCAAAAGCTCATTTCTATGGATAATGATGCTAGTAATAGCAGCTATTACCTATTGTGGCTTTGCGATAATAAGGGAATATCCTGCCACAAAAAACCACGTTATTATTTCATTCGTAGGCGTTGGAGTGCTAATAGCAATGGTAACATTTGCCAAAGACTTATACAAAGATTGAGCACTATCAACTATCATTTTTAGACAAGTAGTAATAAAATAACAGACAACAATTTTATAAAATTAATTCATAATTTATTGAACAAAACAAACTAATACATAGGAAATATCGACTAAAACACAAAATTTTGCAAAACATCTCACTGACTGCAAAATCAAAACGATCTTCCAATACGACAAGGAGGGTATCTGGTGATACCCTCCTTGTCGTAACAAATGCCCAAACCAAACATTCAATTAAATCTAAAGCCCATAATATTTACGTAAAGCCATAAGCAAAGCTTCGTAATCCTTCTGTTCATTATACGACTGGAATGATGCCCTTACAAAAGATCTGCCGACGACCTTTGTAATCGGAACCTGGATTTTATTCTTCTGGTAGAGAAACCTATAAAGGTCCTCGGTATCAGTGTCCTCAGGGAGAGGATAAGCATACATTTGCCCAAAAAAGTCAAGATTATGTGTCAATGGTCCAGAGGCAAAAATGTCCATCAAACCCTGGCTGAAAAATGATATTAATTTCTTTGCCTTTAGGAGCACTGCTTGCCAGTCGTTAGCCTGCAAGAAATCCAGAGCATTGCCCACAGTGAGAAAAGTTGTATAATCCCTGGTGCCCTGCATCTCCAGCTCAGCTACAAAACGGACAGGATGAGGGCTTTCCCAGTCTGTACCCCAGCTAATTACAGGAGGCTTGATAAGATGTTGATGTTCTTTGCGTACATAAAGAAAGGCTGCTCCACGCGCACTTAGCATCCATTTATGGCAATTACCAAAATAAAAATCCGCCCCAAGTTCCTCAAGGTTAAGATCTATCTGGCCAGGTGCATGAGCTCCATCAATAACCGTCAGTATTCCCTGTTGGCGTGCAAAAGAAGCCAATTTTTTTACCGGGAAAATAACTCCTGTGGGCGAAAAAATATGACTGATGAAAATCACTTTTGTCCGTTCCGAGATAGCCTCAAATAAGGGAGCAAGTAATTCTTCTTCTGTCTCAAAAACACTGGGCATCTGGACTGTATGGATGTCATAGCCCTTTTGTTCTGAATAATATTGCCAGGCTTTTAAGCAGGCTCCATATTCCCAGTCAGTTATGATAACCTGGTCACCTTCTCCCAACGGTAAGGAATTGGCCACAGTATTAGCCCCAAAAGTACTGTTTTCAATAAAGGCTAGATTACTGGGCTCAGTCCCAACGAAAGAAGCCAGCCGCTGTCTTACTTTTTCTAGCTCCTCAACCCAGCGCCAGATATTAAAATAAACAGGATCTTTCTCTACCTCCTCTTGCCATTGCTGCAGTGCCTTCATCACTGGTCTAGGTATTGCTCCAAAAGATCCATGGTTTAAGAAGATAATATCGTCTGCTAGTAAAAACTGTTCTCTCATAAGTAAAGTTTAACAAGTTTTTGTCCAGTTAATATACTAATTGCCCAGAAAATGTTAAAACTATTGACATGTTTTTATTTTTTCTCTAATTTTATCATCACTATAGAAAATTTCAAAAAGATTCTGGGTATCCAGATCCTTGTATCTTTCAGCTTTTAATTTTTCATGTTTTACATGATCACTTTTTTCAGTATGTTCATCTTCTTGTTTTTTTGTTATGT
>JALWNS010000195.1 GCA_027083655.1 Bacteroidales bacterium
GATGTCTCTGATCAGATGGATGTATATCTCTGTCTTGCCGCTGGAGGTCACGCCATGAAGCAATACCACATTTTTGTCTTTGAAATGCTCTTTAATCTCCTGCAGAGCTACCTCCTGAGCAGGAGTGAGAGGATTAACCTGCCTTGATACTTGCCCGCCTGCAAGCCTCAGCACTGGTTTTTCATAAACCTGTAATATGCCTTTGTCTATCAGTGCTTTCAGAGCCGAGGGTGAATTAACTTTATCCAATATATCTTTGTATCTGACTTCCCTGGCAGGGGAGCTAAAATTAAAGTGCGCCAGTGAAATATATGCAAGGAGCAGCTCTAATTGTTTCTTTGCCCTGCCCATTGATTTTAACACTTCCTCCAATTGCTCTTGTGTGCTTATCTGTGGGCTGAGTTTTATGTATTTTTCTGTACGTGGTTTGTAAGGATTGTTGACCTGTTGGCTATTTTGCACAAGGCCCTTGTCAACCAGGTTCTTGATAGTAGGCAAGATATTCTTATTTCCCAGTTTTTTGCTAAGCTCAGTGAGGCTATAGCTTTGTTTTTTTAGGTATTTGATTATCTTTTCTTCGTCTGCAGTCAGAAGGATGCCCTGTAAATCATTTGTTGTTAGTGTTATACGTTGCTCACCCTCTAAGCGTAAGGAGGGAGGCAGGGCTGCAGTATAGACCTCTCCTATTGTGCACATGTAATATTGTGCTATCCAATGCCAGAATTGGAGATGTCTCTGGTCAATGAATGGTTCAGTGTCTAAGATATCCTGTATTTGTTTGACCTCATAGTCTGGTTTGTTGCCATGTATGCGTTCTATTATGCCAGTGTAAAGCTTGCGCCGCACTTCCACAACGACCCTCTGGCCTATTACAATTTTATCTCGCAGATTATCAGGTATCTCGTATGTATATAACTTTGGTGACGCTATTGGCAAAATTATATCTGCAAATTTCATGGCTAATGTTTTGTTCTGGTCAAAGTTAAAACTTTTTTATCCAAAGCTGATTTCTGATTTATTAACAAAAAACAAATTCAATAAAACAGTAGCTTACCTTTATATTTGTCGTGCAATTTTTTATATTTAATAAAACAAAACAAATTTTACACAATGGAAAAGGTAAAATCGTTGGTAGATTTTCTTAACCAGATCCTTACCAATGGTGCACAATCAATAGATCAATACGAAGATTATTATCGACAGATTTCGCAGTTGTTGTATGATATTGATACAGAGTTTGATCTAGAATTATTGACAGAGGAGGGCAATCAGGGTAAAGCAGTTTTTATTCCAGAGAAAAATTTGGTTCAAATATACCTCGATCCGGATAATGATTTTCACTATTTTATCTATGAGGTGATTGATGATTTTCTGAACAGGGAAGATCAGGTTAACGATGCAGTGGAATATTTCACATCCCTGTTGAGAAATGACAAGTTAGAATACATTGCACAGGTACTGATTGGTATAGGAGATAAGGACGAGCTAACAGAAGAAGAGGACAAAATAGTTACAGGAGCACATGAATATCTCTGGCAATTGATGGAGATGATGGCAGGACAAGACGAAGAGGATATCGAGGCAGACATGCTTTATTCGATTAAGGCAATAAATTCCCTGTTGCGTTTCTCCGGGCTAGATATGCAGAACATGCGTTTGTTTGAGTTGCAGTATGATTTCAGTATGCTTAATCTGGAGAGTTTACATGATTTTCTGGAACATGACCTGGAAGAGATGAATCTTGAGGAGGAAGCAAAAGAAATGTATATACAGGCACAAGAGGTCATACGTGATCTTATTAATGAGATAGAACGTTTTAGTCCTAATCCCAAAATACTTGCTTTTCCCACCGGTAAGATGGCCGAGCATATTGCACAGCTAGAGTATCTCGATATTTTGCAATGGCTTATGTATCTTAAAAATACTGATATGGCTTACGAATTCCGTGCTGTAGTGGACAGAATCATTGATCAACACCAAAAATCATTGGACAAACAAAACTGGGATGATGCCCTGGTTTTATCAAATATCCTGGTCTCTGTCGAGCCAGAAAATGCTGACTTCCGTATGCTAAGGATTCTTGCCCTCCTGGGCCTGCGATTGTTTTATGATGCCTATCACGATTATCAAAAGCTAAACCCGGGAAAATTTAAGCATGACAAAGTTTACAAATTCATTCAGAAACGTCTGTCTTCCCTGGGCTTGAAATAATTTGCAATCGTTTGACTATCTGAGCAGAGGAAAAATTTTGTTTATCAAGTTTATTAGTTGTAATTTTATTTGCCAAAATATGGCGAAAAACAAACCTAAAATAGATGTAATATGGCTGATAAAAAGCGTGTTTATCTCTTTGGAGGCGGAAGCGCCGAAGGTAGTGCAGAGCTCAAGAATTTATTAGGTGGTAAAGGTGCTAACCTGGCCGAGATGGCCCGTATAGGTGTGCCTGTACCTCCTGGCTTCACTATCACAACAGAGACTTGTATTGATTATTATACTCTTGGTGAAGCTAAGATCCGTGAGCTTCTAGAAAAAGATGTTATCGACGCAATACATTTTGTAGAAAAAGAAACAGGTAAGAAATTCGGTGATACCCAGAACCCTCTACTTGTTTCTGTCCGTTCTGGTGCCCGCGTATCTATGCCAGGTATGATGGACACAGTATTAAATCTGGGTATTAATGATGATGCAGTCCAGGGGCTTGCCCAGAAGACTGGTAATGAGCGTTTTGCTTGGGACTCTTATCGCCGTTTCATCCAGATGTACGGTGATGTGGTTATGGGCGTTAAGCCAGAAAAAGGTGAGATTGACCCATTCGAAAAAGCTATTGATGAACTGAAAGAGAAACGCGGTGTAAAGCAAGATACAGACCTCACTGCAGACGACCTCAAAGAATTGGTCGAGACTTTCAAAGGCATTGTTAAAAAATATACAGGACGTGAATTCCCTACAGATCCATGGGATCAGCTTTGGGGTGCCATTATGGCTGTATTTAACAGCTGGAACAATGAGCGTGCTATTGCTTACCGTCGTATTCATGAGATACCAGATGACTGGGGTACAGCAGTTAACGTCGTAGCTATGGTATTCGGAAATATGGGTAATAACTCTGCTACTGGTGTTGCATTCACCCGTGATGCTGCTACAGGCGAAAAACGTTTCAATGGTGAATACCTTATCAACGCACAGGGTGAGGACGTTGTTGCTGGTATCCGTACACCTCTGAAAATCACCAAGGCCGACTCTATAGCATGGGCACAGACAAACGGTATTAGCGAGGAAGAACGCCGTGAGAAATATCCTTCCCTCGAAGAATACATGCCAGAGGTTTACAAAGAGCTATACGCTATCCAGGAAAAACTCGAGCATCATTACCGCGACATGCAGGATATTGAGTTTACTATCGAAGAAGGTAAGCTCTGGCTCCTCCAGACACGTAATGGTAAGCGTACTGGTCTGGCTATGGTACGTATAGCCCTGGATATGCTCGACGAAGGCTTGATCGACGAGAAAGAAGCTCTCCTGCGTGTTGAGCCAAATAAACTCAATGAGCTACTCCACCCAGTATTTGTTCCAGAAGAGCTTAAGAAAGCTCAAGTCCTCACAAAAGGTCTGCCTGCTTCTCCTGGTGCTGCTACTGGCCGTGTTGTCTTCTTCGCAGATGAGGCAGCAGAATGGGCAGCTAAAGGTGAAAAGGTTATCCTCGTTCGTATAGAAACATCTCCTGAGGATATCGAAGGTATGAACGCAGCCCAGGGTATTCTGACAGCGCGTGGTGGTATGACCTCCCACGCAGCAGTTGTTGCCCGTGGTATGGGTAAATGCGCCGTCGTTGGTGCTGGTGAAATAGAGATTGATTACAATAACCGTCAGTTTAAGGTCGGTTTAGAAGTAATTAAGGAAGGTGACTGGATCTCTCTGAACGGTACAACAGGAGAGGTTTATAAGGGTAAAGTTGCAACACAAGATCCAGAGCTTGGCGGATACTTCGGCCGTTTGATGGAGCTTGCTGACAAATACCGCGTATTGGGTGTGCGTACAAATGCAGAAACAGAACGCGATAGTGCAGTAGCCCGCAAATTCGGAGCAGAAGGTATTGGTCTTGCACGTACAGAGCACATGTTCTTCGAAGGCGAGAGAATTAAGCACATGCGTGAGATGATCCTTGCCGATACAGAAGAGGAGCGCCGTAAGGCTCTCGATAAGCTCTTGCCATACCAGAGGGAAGACTTCAAAGCAATCTTCCGTATAATGGAAGGTCTGCCTGTGACTGTACGTCTGCTCGACCCACCATTGCATGAGTTCTTGCCACATGATGATGAGGCCCAGGCAGAGGTTGCGAAGGAAATGGGCGTTTCTGTCGAAAAGATCAAGGAAAAGGTCGAAGAGCTCCACGAGCTTAACCCAATGCTTGGTCACCGTGGCTGCCGTCTGGGTAATACATATCCAGAAATTACAGAGATGCAGGTTCGCGCTATCCTGGAGGCAGCTCTCGAGCTCAAGGCAGAAGGCGTTGATGCTAAGCCAGAAATCATGGTTCCTCTCGTAGGTACTGATAAGGAATTGGCTCTTCAGCGCGAGATTATAGAGCGTACAGCAGAAAAAGTGTTCGAAGAGAAAGGCATGAGTATCGAGTTCAAGATCGGTACAATGATCGAGGTGCCACGTGCAGCATTGACAGCCGATGAGGTTGGTAAAGTTGCTGACTTCTTCTCATTCGGTACAAATGACCTGACACAGATGACCTACGGCTTTAGCCGTGACGACGTAGCTAAGTTCTTGCCAATATATCTTGAAAAGGGTATTCTAGAACATGACCCATTCCAGGTATTGGACCGTAAGGGTGTTGGCCAGCTCGTCAAGATGGCTGTAGAGAAGGGCCGTAGCGTTAATCCAAATATCAAGCTTGGTATCTGCGGTGAGCACGGTGGCGAGCCAAGCTCAGTAGAGTTCTGCCACATCATTGGTCTGAATT
>JALWNS010000196.1 GCA_027083655.1 Bacteroidales bacterium
GAATTTGCCTCCCTTTTTTATTTTTGAAACAAAAACCTAAAAAATACTACCATGGTCAACAAAGAAAAATATCAAAAAGCCGTAGTTAATATCCGCAATCATCTCAAGCAGTATCTTAAAGAGAATAACCTAAAAGCAATGGTTCTAGGCGTCTCTGGAGGAATAGATAGCGCCCTCACTGCAGCACTAGCACACACAGTAGCCATACAATTAAATATGCCTCTTATCACAAGAAGCATTACAATAGAGTCAAATAAACAAGATGAAATAGAACGATCAATACAGGTAGGCCAAGCATTTGGTACAGACTTTAGACACGTTGATCTAACACAGGCCTATCACCTTGTTCAACCCTTCATAGTCGAAGACCTGGATAAAGAAGACAAAAATGACTTAAAATTTAAAATCAGAATGGGTAATATCAAGGCCCGCTTGAGAATGGTTTACCTATATGATCTGGCTGCTAAAAATAAAGGTGTTGTCCTTTCTACCGATAATTACACGGAATTACTACTTGGTTTTTGGACACTCCACGGTGATGTTGGAGATCTGGGTATGATACAAAACTTATGGAAAATGGAAGTATACGAAATGGCACAATACATTGCAGAATATGAAGCAAATGAACAACAAGCACAAGCCCTCTGGGCATGTATAAATGCAACTCCAACAGACGGCTTAGGGATAACTAGTAGCGATCTCGAACAGCTGGGTGCAAACTCTTATAATGAAGTGGACAAAATTCTTAAATCTTATTTATCAGGCAACAAAGAATACTCAAATCACCCTGTAATAAAAAGGCATCTTGCTACACACTTTAAACGTAATAATCCTTATAACTTTCCACGTGAGATAATCTTTGGCAAATAGCAAAAAAGGAGGGCTTTTGCCCTCCTTTTATTAATAATAATTCAGATTTACTTTATACTTAGCAATTAGTTTACGAAGGTTTATTAATGCATATCGCATGCGTCCTAAAGCAGTATTAATACTTACATTTGTTATTTTTGCTATCTCCTTAAAGCTCAATCCTCCATAATGTCGTAATAACACTACCTCCTTCTGCTCAGGTGGCAACTTTTCTATTAATGAACGAAGGTCGGTATAAGTCTGCAATTCAATCATTTCATCTTCTATGTTCTTATCTGCAAAACGGGGCGAATTAAATAAATCATAATCCATACTATCATTGGATACCGTAGGGAAAGTCTTATTGCGTCTATAATAATCTATTACCAGATTATGTGCAATTCGTATTACCCAGTAAAAAAAAGCTCCTCTTTCACTGTACTTTCCACGTTTTATAGAATCAAAAACTTTTATAAAAGTTTCTTGGAGAAAATCCTTGGCAAGATCTGTATTCTTTACCATCATCAATATGTAAGAATAAACATTCGAACTATAACGCGTAAGCAACTCATTAAGAGCTTGCTTATCACCTTCTCGAAATCTTTCAATGAGTTGATTGTCTGAAATTTTTTGTTTTGAAGCCATTGCAACCCTCTTTTTGTTTTGAGGGTAGAGATTCTACATAAGCGATTTATTTAACATTTTAAATTATTAAACGCATTTGTTTAAGAAAGGTTCAAAAAAAATGCCATTAAATTTTATATATGCTAATAACGCTAGTATTTTTTACAAATTAACTAGATTTTACGCAGCTTCTTGTCTATTACATCACTATTGTTCTGCGCAAAAATAAATAAAAATGCGCTAATCAGAATAACTAGAAAAAGATACAAAAAACATTACAAGCTGTTTATTGCTAATTAAAGTAATAAACCAATGCACACACAAAAAAAGACTAGAGCCTCAAACAATACCAACCCCTGATTTCTGTACAATAATAGGAGGCTTTTCAAAGACTGTAAGGTAATCACAGCCAACAGATTAAAGTTATTGATGTATTAAAGAGACAAGGAGTGCTACGAATAGATTTGTTAGCCGCAGATGCTCTGGACAGCATAGAGGACGCCATAGCCACTCATTTCAGTTCTGCCCAGTACCGTTATGTGCCGTCATTTGATGTGAAATTATATTGAATAAGGTTAAGAAAGAAGATAGGATGCGGTTAAAGCGATTTGGTAAAGGTTTTCCTTAAATACAAAGCAAATGATAGTTCACAGAAAGGTTGGGAGCGTTGGCTTGGGCTCATAGACAAGTATTCGGACAGATACCAGTAATTGAAGAGAATACGCCGGGCACATTATATGCTCTACTCTCTACTTCTATTACTTGCTGTACCATGTAAAAACAGGGACATGATTTTCTAAACAAATTTGATAGAAAGGTTAAACCCGGAGTACAAGCGTGCGCTAAGATTGCACGGCGCAATGCCTAGCTATGAAGCAGTAATGATCCTATTAGGAGGCGTTGCGATTGGGTATAAAGCCTTTGAGAGGAATGTTCCACTTCTGGACAATGACCAGGAGTTTGAAAGGGAAGACTGATTTATAAGAAAATTATAACAACTTCGTAATCTAAAATTGTTTTACAACTCTAATTATGTAATCTTAATACACAAAAGGAAAAACTACCTGCAAAAGATTTGAAGAAAATATTTATTACAATCATGAGCGATGATAATAATGGGAAAGGCAGGCAAAGATGTGTTAGTTTCATTAACAAATGGAAAGGTAAATATTAGTTATTTCTTTGATTACTAAGCATTTTTTAAGGTATTTACACAATAATATTTATACTAAAAAATAAAGAGTTGGAAACAAAAATTGTTATGCCGGCTTTGATCTTCTCCATTATGCGGCATTGGGGTTTTGCCTCAATGCTGGTATAATAAGCTAGCCTGAGCAGCGGAATATTTAATGAAGACACAACATTCATTAACCCATTTGACTTTTATTTTGCACGAAGCTGCATTACCGGCCGTTGCAATAACCTATTCTCTAAAGTTTGAGAAGATACGGGTTAACAGAAAATCTTGAAAAAATTGATTTTCACCAAAATACACTTGATTTTATTAAACATAAACCATAAACTTAAAATTACTAAGCGTAAAACCCTAAAACTTTTCTGCTATGAAAAAGATTAGTATTCTGGTTTTTACATTTTTGTTATCTGTTGTAATGTTGAATGCACAAAATGTGCAGGTCAGACCTAAAGCCTCCCAAACCACTCTTCACTACCAATTTGAGTTAGACTCTGCCAATTACCAGGCTATTGATTCAACAGGTACTCCAATTATTTTAGATAACTGTGAGATTGGAAATTATAATTTAGATCTGACAGATAGTTTCAGGTTTACTTTTAATAAGCGCACTTACTCTGTTTTTAGAATTAGTGCTAGTGGTGCTTTAGGATTTGGTTCTGGCGAACAAATAGACGACTATAATGCTATAGGGACCGATACCAGAGGACCTTTAGTAGCGCCTTTTTGGGATCATATGCAATTTCCTAATAGCTGTGCCAGTGGAAAACCTTATTATCAAATAGAAATAAATGGAAATGACACTATTTTAATAGTTGAATGGCATAATATTACACGCTACTTCACCAGTAGCGAATATGTTGTTACTTTTCAGGTAAGACTGCATTCTGAAACAGGCATTATTGAATTTTACTATCTGGATATGGACGATATTGTAAATTTTACTGACTATACCTCAGCATCAATAGGCTTGAATGATGTGGAAGAAGGACAAATTTATTCATCTTTTATCAGCATCGTCCCTGGCAAATCTATACTGGTAGATTATGTTGAGGCTCATGATGATGTTAATAAAGATTCTTTAGCTTATATAAAAAGCCATACAGTCTACCGTTTTATATACCAGTATAAAGTCAATTTCACTGTAACGGATACAAATGGCAATGCTTTAGCTAATGCAAATATTAAAATCGGAGATCAAACTCTCACAACAGACGCTAATGGACGCGACTCTATCTATCTGATAAGTGAAAACTACACTGCTATCATCTCTAAAGACGGTTATTATAACGATACACTTAACTTTAATGTCAATTACTCTGATACTGCTTTTACAATAAAACTGACACCTGTTTCTAATCTGACATCCATTACAAATAACACTAAAGAATTCAGTTTATACCCCAATCCAGCGCATGGACATCTTGTTATTGACCCGGGCAATACAAATCCTTATGACATAACAATAAGCAATCTAAACGGAAAAATCCTTTACCACAAAGCAGGGCATAGAGGAAAACAAATAATTAACTTAAGCGACCTACCCCAGGGCATTTACATTATCCAGTTGCAGCAAGGCGATGAATTTATTTATAGCAAGTTTGTAAAAGATTAGACTGAAATATCAAGACGCTTCTTTTTCTAAAAAAATATTACGTATAATATTTCACACATTAGCGTAAATTTAAAAAGGGGGGGGGAAGCAAGATATAACAATGTTTGTGACCTTAAAATAATAAAAAAGCCTCAGCAATGCTGAGGCTTTAATTAAGTTGGGCACCGACCTACTCTCCCACCTGTTCGGCAGTACCATCGGCCCTGGCGGGCTTAACTTCTCTGTTCGGAATGGGAAGAGGTGGAACCCCGCCGGCATAGGCACCCATGCTTTTTCTGGCATGTACCAATATCTTTAGACATGTTGATCTGCGTAGGAGCAAAGCACTCGGCGAAGAAGTTTTCGGGTGATTAGTACTGCTCGGCTTAGGCCATTTCTGACCTTACACCTGCAGCCTATCGACCTGGTAGTCTCCCAGGACCCTCAAAGGAGGCCTCATCTTGGGGCGAGCTTCGCGCTTAGATGCTTTCAGCGCTTATCTCTTCCGGACGCGGCTACCCAGCAGTGCTCCTGGCGGAACAACTGGTACACCGTAGGTCCGTCCACCCTGGTCCTCTCGTACTAAGGGCAGGCCCCCTCAAGCCTCCAACGCCCACAGCAGATAGGGACCGAACTGTCTCACGACGTTCTGAACCCAGCTCGCGTGCCACTTTAATGGGCGAACAGCCCAACCCTTGGGACCGGCTCCAG
>JALWNS010000197.1 GCA_027083655.1 Bacteroidales bacterium
TTATTGCCAATGGAATAAGAAAAAACTTCCCGGCCCTCATAGCTTTTGCCCAAAAAGTGGCGCTTCCACCTTTGCAAATTCTTGTCAAGAAACGTGTGTAACTGTTGGTGCGACATGCCTTGTGGCTGGAAATACTGCCACAATTCACTGTTTGACAGCGTATTATTTACCAATAAATTTTGCATAGTCTTGTCGAAATTCTGTGCACACAGCCTTTATTAAATTCTTATCAACAGCCTCTAACAAAGCCGAAAAAGGATAAAGCATAGATTCTGGATGCTGAAAACCACATCCTAAGAAAAGATGTCTATAGACAAAAAGTGCCGAATAGGCAATAATATCGTAATGGTCAAAGGCCAAAAGCTTAGCTTCTGGCCTGCCCTGGGCATCTGACTCATTAACCATGCCTGCTTCTGGCTGGCCAAGATACTTCTCCTTATCCCTGTGTATCTGCAACAGGCTGACCCATTCAACCTGTGCAGCATCATCCCCTGCCTCTATCGAATACTTCGCCTTGTCTATCATGGAGAAAAAGACTACAGAGACGGTATGTCCGCGCGGGTCACGCCCTGGTTGGCTAAAGGTGCGCATCTGCACCAGTGTGATCCCCGTCAATCCTGTCTCCTCTGCCAACTCACGCACAACACATTCCTCGGCAGACTCTCCCTCATCAAGGAAACCACCAGGCAGAGCATAATGGCCTTGAAACGGATGATTCTTACGCTTTATCAACAAGACTTCTATGTCGTCTTTCCCACTACCCAAACCCCATACCACCGCATCTGTCGTGACTGCAGGACGAGGGTATTTATATGTGTACATCAACTAATGTTTTTGTTTTCCGGTTTAAGATGATCAAAATTAAACAGCTGTTTGTTTCTGTCCGTAATCTTTACCAGTTGCCCACATGCTGCGGCAATATCAGATCCCTTGCTACGGCGTACCGTGACAACAAGATTACGGTTCTCCAGGAAATTAACAAATTCCCTGACACGCTCTGGCGGAGACTTACGGAAAATGCTATGTGGTGTCTCGTTGTATTCGATAAGGTTAATCTTTGAAGGAAAATTACGTGTAAAATCTGCCAAAGCCTTTGCATCCTTGATACTATCATTGACACCTGCCAGCATTAAATACTCAAATGTTATCCTCTTTCCTGTCTGCTTGTGGAAATATTTAAGTGCTTTGACCAGGTCTGGCAGTGGATTAGACTTATTAACAGGCATAATCCCGCTACGCACTTCATCAATAGCACTATGCAAGGATACAGCCAGGTTAAATTTAGGTTTCATATCTGCCAGACGGTAAAGCTCCTTGACCATACCCACAGTCGATAGTGTTATACGCTGTGGAGACATGCCCAGCCCCTGGTCCGAGGTAATGATATCCAGGGCTAAGAGCACATTATCCAGATTGAGCAATGGTTCTCCCATGCCCATAACCACTATGTTCGTCAGCTTACGGCCAAAATGTTTCTGGCTCTGCTGGTTCAACAACCACAAATGATCATAAATCTCATAGGCATGGAGGTTGCGTTTTAGGCCCATGGTGCCTGTAGCACAGAATTTACATCCCAGAGGGCAACCTACCTGTGTCGAAATACATGCAGTCACGCGCTCAGAGCTACGGCTTGGTATTAATACACCCTCGACCAGATGATTACCTTTGAGCCTGAAAGTATATTTGATTGTCTGGTCTGTGGGACTTTGTTGATAAGAATAAATCTCCACAGGCTCAAACACAAAATCTTCCTTGAGGCGGGCCCTTAGCTTCTTTGATAAATTTGTCATCTGGTCAAAACCTGTAACATTTTTCTGCCACAACCATTGCCACAACTGCTTAGCGCGAAAAGCAGGCTCGCCTATACTGGACAAGTATTCCGATAGCTCCTGGTAGCTCAGCTCTTTTATGTTTTGCTTTTTGTCCATCGAAAATTCTTTTTCCTGTGTACAAATATACTCGTTTCTCCCCACTAATGTTTCATTATTAACTAATTACCCCAGTTGGATCTATCTTTTGACTTGAAAATCTGTCAATTCTTGACTTGCATACCTGACTGCCTTCTACTTTTGCTTTCTGCTTCCTCAGTGGCTTGCTTCATTCGTCAAAAGGTTTCTCGTCGTATGAATTCCATCCCTGTGATGTGATTGGCACGGCAGTGCCATCGCGCGTTATCAAATCTACCTCTGTAGGTTTGTCTGTGATATTTCCAATAACGTGTATATCTGGGAAGTCCTTTATCTTTGCAAACTCCTCAACAGGCAGAGTAAAAAGCAGTTCATAATCCTCTCCTCCGTTCATTGCTGGTATTGTTGGGTCCAGGTTCATTTCGAGTGCCATCTGGCGTGTTTGTTCGTGTATAGGGATACGGTCTTCGTATATCTTGGCACCCACACCAGACATCTGGCAAATATGTAGTATCTCAGAGGAAAGTCCATCTGATATATCAATCATAGCATTAGGCACCACTCCCTTTTCGTGGAATAGCTCAACAACATCACGGCGTGCTTCTGGTCTTAGCTGGCGACGCAGGATATAGTCTTTACCTTCCCAATCGGGCTGGACCTGTGGGTTTTGTTGGATTATCTTCTTCTCCCGCTCCAGTAATAACAAACCCATGTATGCCGCACCCAGGTCGCCAGATACACATACCAAGTCGCCAGGTTTGGCTCCACTACGGAAAGCCAGTTTTTTCTCTTCTGCCTCGCCAAGAGCAGTGACGCTAATAAACAGGCCCTTGCGTGAAGACGTTGAATCCCCACCTATAAGATCTACATTATACTCATCACATGCCTGGTAAATGCCTTCGTAAATCTCCTCTAAGGCTTCATAAGTAAACTTATTAGACACAGCAAAAGAAAAGGTTATCTGCCGTGGTATGGCGTTCATTGCATAAACATCCGAAAGGTTAACAACTACTGACTTGTAACCCAAATATTTAAGAGGCACATATACCAGATCAAAATGCACACCTTCAACCAGCAAATCTGTTGTAATCACAGTGGCTTTATCTCCATCATATTTCACCACAGCAGCATCATCTCCAATGCTAACAATAGTTGATTTATGGCGTGTTTTATTGTTTTCTGTGAGCAGGTCTATTAACCGGAACTCTCCAAGTTCCCAAAGCTCAGTATATTTCTTTTTTTGTTCCATAAGAAGAAAAATTTTAATTTTGCCAATAAACAAGATTTTGATAGTGAAGTCAAAGATAAAAAATTTTTCGTTTTTCCTGTTGCTTATCATTACTGCTAGTTGCCATTCTGTGGACCTTGAGAAAGTCGATAATGTCAGAATCACTAGAAACGGGATAGAGCTAGACCTTCAGATAAAGAATCCTTACCCGGTGGCTATCACGCTATCTGATTTTAAGATGGATGTCTCTGTGGATAGGTTTAAATTTAATAATGTTGTCTATGATCCCCAGATTGTTCTAAAGCCTTTCTCCGAAAAATATTATACTATCAATGTTGACGTTCATCCTTTCCAGAACCTGCAAACCTCGACAGGAGCTTATCTAGCTATGGTTAGCCAGGACTCTACCAAATTAACCCTTGATGGTAAAACTAAAGTAAAAATTCTATTTTTGCATACTAATGTCAAATTTCACAAAGAATTATATTTCAAATACCGAAAGTGATGAAAAAGACCATTCTGACATTGATTCTTAGCATAATAGCATTCTTTACCTTTGCCCAAGCACAGCGTACAACTTACAATTTCTCAGATCTTGGCCTTTTTGAAAACACTTCTGCCGATGGCCGCGTGATTTTGACAAGTGACCAACGTTTGCCAAACATTATAAAAGGCTATGTTAATTACCTGTACAAGAAACCTTTGCGTGGATGGCGGGTACAGCTTTACTTTGGCATAGGCAAACAAGGACGGCAGCAAGCCGAGAAGGTCAGAAACCAGTTCACCAGTCTTTATCCTGACATACCTGCATATATCTTCTTCGAACAGCCTTACTTCAAGGTCAAGGTAGGCAATTTTACCTCGCGTAAGTCTGCCGAACGCCTGCTTTATATCCTCAAAGACGACTTTCCAAGGGCATTCATCATAGAAGACCGTATTGATTCGCAGAACATTAGTGACTAAAAACAACTCTAAAGTTCGGACTACTAAATTTTGAAAGCCTTATTGGTTTATTTTCATTGTCAAAAGACTATTAAACCGTAACTTTCCAAATTTCAGGGATTAGGCTATACAACCGTCGATAATGTAGCTGCCTGCAAAAGAAAAAGTCAAATGTGTTAGTGAAAGATGCCTTCATTGAGATATTTTCCGTTGGCAGAGGCCTGTTATTATATTGGCATGAGGCAAACCTCAAAGCCGCACAATTAAGGCAGGTTAAAGTGTGCATAATAAACTGTTTGAGTGCAACTCTTTATTTTTAGCACAAATGCTATTGTATAAACATTTTGTATCTGCGGAATAACTAAGGTTTATTATCTCAATGCCCAAAGACCATTAAAACCCACTCTTACCACATGGCAATGGCATATCCAAAGCAGGATAAGTTATCGATGGCAGATGATAAAAATGCCACCATTCTGTGCGAATAGGAGAAAAATTATGCTGCCTGAGCACTGTTTGCAAAAGCTTGCGATTGGCCTTCTGTCCTGGACTTAGATATGGATAATCATTACCTGCCTGTGGGCCAAAATAATCAACCGCAGTGCCCATATCAAGAAAATTTCCCTGCATGTCCATAAGCGTTATGTCAATAGCTGCGCCACGGTTGTGGGAAGATTTTTTTGACGGTGGCGCCACATAATTAATGTTATGGACCACTTCCCACATCCGACGCTGTATGCTAACAGGACGATAGCAATCATAAAGCACTATTTTGTAGCCAGAATCCAGGAATTGCCGGGAGGCTGCTAACAGGTCTTTTGCTGCACGGTAACGAAGCAGACAGCGAGCACAGTCATATAGCTTTGTATGAGTAAAATTATCCT
>JALWNS010000198.1 GCA_027083655.1 Bacteroidales bacterium
ATTTCATACCTAAAAACAAACTGAATTTATAAATCATGTTGTTATGATAAGACTTTTGTTAATCAGCAACTCTACAAATGCTGGCGAAGAATATCTAGGCCACTCATTAATTAAAATTAAAAAGTTCCTGGGAAACTTCCAGCCCCAAAATGCTATTTTCATACCTTATGCTGCAGTCACATTTAGTTTTGACCAATACGAACAAAAGGTTAATGAAAAATTAGAGAGTATTGGACTGTCAGTCAAATCAATACACCATTTTAGTGAGCCCAGGGAAGCAATAGAAAAAGCAGATTTAATCGTAATAGGCGGTGGCAATACTTTCCACTTGCTTAAGCTCATGCAGGATAATGATTTGTTGGATGTTATCCGGAAAAAGGTACAAAATGGAACACCATATATTGGCTGGAGTGCGGGAAGCAATGTAGCATGTCCTACTATTAAGACGACTAATGATATGCCTATCATTGAGCCCCAGTCATTTAATGCTTTAAGTCTAATCAATTTCCAGATAAATCCACATTATTTAGATGCTAATCCACAGGGACATGCAGGTGAGACACGGGAGCAACGTATAGAAGAATTTGTCGAAGTAAACCGCAATGTATATGTCGTTGGCCTTAGGGAGGGAACAGCTCTTCAGATAGAAGACCACAAAATTAAGCTCATTGGTGACAAACCGGCACGTGTTTTCCATTATGGGAAGACGCCAATGGAGCTAGGACCTAAAGACGACCTATCTTTCCTCTGCCTGGATTTCTGACAGGACTTAACCATTACATAAAAATGTGGCTGGTATAAGCCAGCCACTTTTTTATCCCTTGATTAATAATTTTTCTTTCTACTATTTGTACTTATCCACAAAGACTTTAGAGCGTAGAACCAAAGCCGAGAAAATAGTGTAAATTATCACTAAAACCATTATTATCAAAAACCTCATGTAAGGCTCACCATTGTGCAGACGTTGCAAGAAAATCTCCACTGTCGTATAAATCCATGACAGTGTAGCCACATAAAGAATATACTCCATTACTTTCAATGCCCACTTTCTCTTCACGAAAAACAATAATGGTATAAGCAGTACGAGATAAGACCACGGATCCAGGTGGTGGCGGCTTAAATGCGCCCAGAACAAAACATAAGATAAGACTACAACAATGATACGCCAGACCATAGCTTTGATTTTTCTTTTAAAATTGGAAAAAATTATCATTTACCAACAACTATTCTTCATCAAATTTTTACATGATTGACAATAGTACTCTTGTATGATGGCATAAAAAACAAAATGGCAATAAGTAGCTTAGATTTATTTTTTATCATAACCAGGGAAATATTATTTTTGCAGGAAAACCTGTGAAAAAATAAGACTATGAGTGTAATAGACGAACTCCGTTGGCGTGGTTTATTGAAAGACAGCACACCCGGAACAGAGGAATATCTGGAAAAACACAAAGTTACAGCCTATCTTGGCATAGACCCCACAGCTGATTCAATGCATGTAGGTCATCTGGCTACTTTAATAGTAATGAAGCATTTACAGAATTACGGACACAGGCCAATCATTGTGATTGGAGGTGCCACAGGCATGGTAGGAGACCCATCAGGCAAGGACGAAGAGCGCCCTTTACTTGATGAGCATATTATCCGGGAGAATGAAAAAGCACTCAAAGAACAAGTATCCCGCTTCCTGGACTTTGATGAGGCTAAGCCAAACGGAGCTATCATGGTTAACAACTACGACTGGACAAAAGATTACACCCTGCTGGGCTTCTTGCGTGATATTGGCAAGCATATCACTGTCAATTACATGATGGCCAAGGAGTCTGTTAAAAAACGACTGGAGAAAGGCATTTCTTTCACAGAGTTTACTTACCAGCTACTCCAGGGTTATGATTTCCTTTATCTCTATGAGCATTACAATTGCCAGTTACAGATCGGTGGATCAGACCAATGGGGAAATATCACCACGGGTATAGAGCTTATCCGCCGTAAGCTTGGGCATGAAAACCAGGCTTTTGGTTTGGTTATTCCTCTTATCACACGTGCCGACGGCAAAAAGTTTGGCAAGTCCGAAAAAGGCATGAATATATGGCTGGATCCCAAGCGTACTTCACCATATCAATTTTACCAATTCTGGATAAATACTGCCGATGTTGATGCTGAGAAATATATCAAGGTCTTCACATTCCTCTCTGAGGACGAGATAAATAAGCTAATTGAAGAGCACAAGCAAGCTCCCCACCTACGTGTATTACAGCGCCGCCTGGCAGAAGAAATGACACGTATGGTACATGGCAAAGACGAACTGCAAAAAGCTATAGAAGCTAGCTCTATACTCTTCGGCAAAGGGACAAAAGAGACCCTTGCTAAGCTTGATGAACAGACATTCCTTGCTGTATTTGACGGGGTACCACAATTTGAGATCGACCGCCAGGAATTGGAACAGGGCATTGATGTTGTCTCCCTGCTAGGGGAAAAAACAAAGGTCTTTAACTCCAAAGGTGAGGTGCGCCGGATGATTAAAGAAGGAGGCTTGAACATCAACCAGGAAAAAGTACAGACACAGGAACGTATTGTTGATACAAACGATCTACTCAATGATAAATATATCCTTATCCGCAAAGGCAAGAAAAAATACTTTATCGTCATTGCCAAATAAAAACATACTGTGAAACAGAAGAAAAGGCTGTCCTAAGCGGACAGCCTTTTCCTTTTTATTTACCTTATGATCAAATCCTTGAGATAATTAGCAATAAACATCGCTAGCGGTAAATAGGCCAGACCTACGGCAAATAAGACAAGTGCCTTGCCTATGTTTACTTCGTATTTATTAACCAGATAATCCATGTGCCATCCATCAATAATTAACCAGACAACCAGTACATAAAACAACAAACTGCTACGCAACGAAGCATAATAAATATATGCTGTGGTCATACCCAGGGCAAAAGCTATCCATTTCTTGTCACTAATTCCTTGGAAGAAAATACCTGCACCTATAACTAACACAGCAATATCCCGGTAAAAATCCAGGTTCACTAACATTTTATCATACATAGCCCACAGGAAAAAAGCCACAGACACAAGCCAGATAGCATAAACTGTTAGCCACATAACCCTGTCAAAAAATTTCTCCATAACATAAGCAAAAAAAGCTACCCAAAATAAATTAAACAGGAAAGCAAAAACCAGAAACACACTAATTCCCAAAACATTAAGTATCTGGCCAAAATACAACAAAAAAGCAACGAAAATAAAAACTAATGCCACCAGGAGTGGAGAATAAAAATATTTCCAGAAAGCTTTATAACTAACCATTTTCGTAAAAAGACTTTACAATATTGATTATCTTGTCCACCTCAAAATTTGAAAGCTCTGCACATGGAGGAAGCGAAACAATCTTTTCTGTAAATTTCTCACTCACAGGGTAATCTTTGTAATAGAGGGGGTTAGATTTATCGAGTTTGTTCAGTACATAAGGATAATAAATATTCAGGTGCAATCCATTTTCGTCTAGGTATTTACGCATTTTTTCGCGTTGATCCGACAGGAATGTCAGAACATAATAATTTGGTTCACAACCTGGACGGGGCTCAATAAAATCGAGCTCCGGCAACCGTTCCATAATCTTATACGCTATTTTCTGTCTCCGGTACACCATATCCCGCAGGTACTTCATTTTGACAAGTAAGAATGAAGCCTGTATCTCACTCATACGGCTAATGAATGTTTTACGGGCAATATTAGGATCAAAATGTTCAGAATGACGCATTTTTTTAAGTAATTGATAGAGATACTCGTCATCTGTAACAATAGCACCAGAATCGCCAAAACCACCCAATGTTGTTGTGGGATAGAAGCTAAAGACCCCCAATTTTCCAAAAGTACCTACATGTTTACCATTAAAATACGTGCCTACTGCCTGCCATGCGTTTTCAATCACTATCAGGTCATGCTGGCGCGCAAAATAATTAATCTCCTCCATGTCTTCACAATAACCATGCAAGTGGAAAGGTATAATAGCCCTGGTAAAAGGCGTAATGACTTCTTCCAGTTGCCTATAATCCATCATACCTGTCCGCGGGTCTATATCTACAAAAACAGGGGTGGCCCCAGACCTCCTGATGGCAAAAAGATGAGCAGCAGGAGCGAAGTTTGTTGTTATTACTTCGTCGCCATGCCCTATATTACATACCATCAGTGCCATAGTCAGGGCATCCGCCCCCGAACCAAGTGCTACAACATATCTGGCACCTATGTATTTTGCAAAAGTTTCTTCAAATTCATCTAGCAGCTTACCTTCGAGATACAATCCAGAGTCCAGGACCTTTTCTATAGCTGCTAAATACTCAGGCTTATAACGAAAAAACTCCCTCTCTAAATGAAAAAACTTCATGCCTTTTTATTTTGGTCTCGAGTGACAAACATAACAATTATGCCATAAAAACAGGCATAAAAAACAATTAAAACTATCTGAAATGAGTGTAATCGTTTTCAAACCGGCGTACCATACTCACCAGGGAGGCAAAGCGTTGTACATCAATAGTACGGTAGCCTTCTACACCATCGAAGAAAAGTAAATATCTGACATGCGGAAGATAATGCTTAATGTTGGTATTATCAATATCAGAGAAACTCATACCCAGGTCACGTGGATTAACACTGCTACGTATGGAATTAAGAAATTGCTTTGTTTTGGAGAGACTATTTATTGATTTAAGGACAACTACATCAACAAAATTCTTTGCTATGCGCATAGAAAAGTTAAAATCTTTCTCATCGTCATAAATAGAAATTTTAATTTGCCCCATTACCGTTCCATCCCACCGTTTACTCATCTTAAGATCCAGGATGTTATCAACATCTTTGCCTTCCATTTGCCCCTGTATAACCTGCAAATCATCTATCCAATATGCATCCACATCAGGAGGAAAAATTTCGAAA
>JALWNS010000199.1 GCA_027083655.1 Bacteroidales bacterium
ATCTGTAGGCTTAAGAATATATCCCGGTACCGACAGGTACGAGAGCAGTTCGCTTATGATATATTCTTTTTCTTTGAAAAATTTTTGTGGTACTAATATCTGCATCACTGAAAAACCGTTATGCCAATTGGGACAAAATTAGAAAAAATGCTCAGAAACAATGCGTATTGTTAAAATTGCTTCATATTATAACGCTGCGCTTGAATATTATTATACGCGTTTTCCTGAAGTGAAAAATCTTTCTTACGGACAGCAGCTCTCTCATTTATTAAGCTTTGGTCTGGGCTGGGCAGACTTCTATTCCCGGGCACTACGACAGCTAGGCTGGGAAGCTTATGAAATAATTGCCAACGCCAGGCCATTACAAACCACCTGGGCAAGGGAAAACAATTTCCAGGGCAATGAGACAGAGATAGTCATGGAACAAATACGACGTCTTAGACCCGATATAGTGTGGTTTCAAGATAGCATAAATTTCCATCCAGATTTTTTTGAAAGCGTGCGCTCCTTGCCAGGTGTCAAACTAATGATTGGTAATAGTTGCGCTCCATATTCACAGGACAACCTGCGTGGATTCCGCAAATTTGATTTCATAACAACCTGCTCTCCAAAATTTGTAAAAGAATTCTCTGGGCTGGGACTCAGAACATTGCTCCTTTACCAGGCTTTTGACCCTGATATCTTGACCAAAATCCCTACAGGCCAGAAAAAATTTGATCTCATCTTTATCGGCTCATTGATTATAGGACGTGAATACCACAACCAACGCATTGACTTTCTCCGCAATTTACTCGCCACTGGTGTTAATGTGCGTATACATGCCAATATTGTGGGAAGCAGACCACAGGATATAGTAAAAAAACAAGTGCTTTATCTAACCCGTGCTGTTATAAACTCCCTGGGTCTCAGAAGTCTGGTTAAAAACACCCTCTGGTACCGCAAAAGCCTTGCGCTTAACGAGTTTCCCCCTATGAAGTTCTTAGGACAGCGCTTGAGTAGACAGATAAAGCCTCCTGTCTTTGGAATGGACATGTTCCAGACCCTGGCACAGGCAAAAATATGTATCAACCAGCATATAAAAGCCGCAGGGGAGTATGCTGCTAATATGCGTATGTTTGAGACAACAGGTGTGGGCACGATCTTGCTTACTGACAATAAGAAAAACATTAGCGACCTGTTCATACCAGACCAAGAGATAGTTGTGTATAATAATTTCAACGAAGCAGCAGAGAAAATCCAGTATCTTCTGGACAACCCGGACAAAGCCCGCCAGATAGCACTGGCAGGACAGAGACGTACCCTGCAGGACCATACATACCTCAACCGTGCAAAACAACTAATCCAGGAAATACAAAATTACCTCTAATGAAAGTTGTTTACCTCAATACATTTGGCAATTATGGCGGCGCAGCAATTGCTGCGCTCCGCAGCTTGCAAGCCGCCCGTAGTCAGGGAGTAGATGCCAGGCTTCTGGCTGCATACAGGGTGGAGCCACAGGATAATGTCGCAGAGCTATGGCCAGGCATGCCATTGTTGAAAAAAGCAATAATGGCAGGCGAAGTGTTCTCGTACTTAAGACATGCAGCCGATCCTGCACAAAGGTTTATCTTCTCACCTGGGCGCTGGGGCTTGCCGGTGGCAGGCCACTCCCTCGTGCGACAGGCAGATGTGATACATCTGCACTGGACCCATCAGGGCCTACTGTCGCTACGAGGTATGGAAAAAATTTTTTCCATGGGCAAGCCCGTGGTAATCACATTACATGACCAGTGGTTAATGACTGGTGGTTGTTATTATCCTATAGACTGTGATGGATATCTAAATGATTGCTATGATTGCCCTTTGTTAAAAAATAATTCCAGGTTGGCAAACAAGGTTTATATCCGGAAAAAAAGCCTCTTTTCTTCATACCCTATACACCTTATTGCCATATCCAGATGGATGAAGAATAATATTGAGCAAAGCCAGTTACTAAAAAATACCATGGTTCATCATCTACCCAATGCCATAGATACAAACGTATTTAAACCCCTGGATAAGGCCAGAGTACTCAAAGATTTAGGCTTTGACCCGCAGAAAAAGAGAATTGGTTTTGTTGCAGTTAATGTAAATGATCCCCGCAAAGGAGCATATTATCTTCTTAAAGCCATTGAACAATTAGAAACTAGCCTAGATACAGACCTTTATGAGTTGTTAATAATTGGACGTGCAGAGGCGGCTAATAATTTCAAAAGTAAGCTAAAGATCGTTCCTACTGGTTTCGTACAACCAGATCAAATGCCACTTTTTTATAATGCTATGGATGTATTTATATTGCCAAGTACAACAGATAATTTACCAAATTCTGTGATGGAGGCCCTCTCTTGCGGCGTGCCAGTTGTGGGCTTTAATACCGGTGGTGTGCCAGATATGGTTGAGCATAAACAAAATGGGTACCTTGCTAAGGCAAAAGATGCAGAAGATTTAGCCAGAGGTATAGAATGGGTTTTGACAAAGGCCGACTACAAAGCTCTATCCCAAAATGCACGCAACACAGTCGAAGAAAAATTTTCTTATACTGTAATTGGTAAAAAATTATATGAGCTCTATCAAAACATTATTTGAAATAATTGCAATGTCGAGGTATGTTATTAACTTTGTATAATGAAATTAACCCTAAAACCGTAGACCATGAAAAAATTAGGTTACCTATTACTAGCTTTTGTTCTAGTTTTCTCATTCTCATGCAAAAAAAATAAAAAAGCCCAGGATGAGCCACAATTGTCAGAGGATACACTGGTTATGGAGCAGCCAGTATTACCTTTCGAACAAGAAGTCTCACCATATGATACTAATGCAGTGGATACAGCTATGACAGACCAGGTACTCACTGTTGACGAACAAACTAATGAGATGACCCCTGTTAGCGACCAGGAAGTTGAGCAAAATCAAGGCAATATATACATTATTGTCGGTAGCTTTAAAAAATATGAAAATGCACTCAAGACAAAATCATTCTACGAGAGGCTGGGTTATAAGCCCCAAATTCTGCCACAGGTAGCAGGCTACAACCGTGTAGCTATTGAGTCGTTCTCTGATCTTTCTACTGCCAGACAGAGACTCAGGGAATTAAGAAACAAATTCAACCGTCACGATTTCTGGCTTCTTTATACAAAATAAAAATAGAGGCTACTTCCGTGGGAAGTAGCCTTTAATCTCACACACATGAAGGTCATTGCATACATATTTTTAATTAGCTTTCTACTGCTTATAGCTGTATGGATTTTTTTGCCGTATATCTTGCGCTTTTTTCTCAAACGCTTTGAGAAGCAAATGCAAGATTACATGGGGCAAGACCACGATCAGGATCAGGATCAAGACCATGGTCAAACTATCATTAGCAAAAAAACAGATACTCAAGCAGAACATACTGACTTTGAAGAACTAAACTAAGAAAAAATATGAAAAAGGTACTTATTGCTTCTGTACTTGCAATCCTCATTGTATTAATAATTGGCTACATTAAAATCCGTAAGAACGAGCCAGGTCAGATATCCTCTGCAGTCAATGCTCTTCCTACTGATATAGGCTTTTTTATCCAGACTGGCAGTCTGGATAATCTTATTTTAAATGCTGAGAATGCTAGTCCCCTGTTCAAAGATTTATTATCGATAAAGCAACAAACATTATTGGGTAATTATCTCAGGTCTGCCAAAAGCCTACTGACTTCTTACCCTGATCTCTCCCAGATTATTAGCAATCACAACGCTATCATAGCTTTCCGCCGTCAAGGGAAAAGTGATGTAGATGCCCTTATTGTCCTGGAAACAAAATCATCCAATGACAAACAAAAATTATCAAAATACATTGCTTACGTCGTAAAGAACCAAGGATTTAAAACATCAAAGAGCAAATATAACCAAACTGAAGTTTACCAGTTCTCAAAAGGAGACACCATACTATACCTTAGCTTTGTCAAAGGCCTGATGCTATTATCTCCTTCACAACTACTATTGCAAAATTCTATAAGACAGCTGACAAGTGGAATCTCAATAAAAGCTGACCCCGAATTTCACAGGGTTTCGACAACTGCTGGCAAGAAAGTTTTTGCCACACTCTATATTAATTATTCTGACCTGTGGACTGTATTGGTTAATAATACCTCAATACTTGGCAAGACACGACTGACCAAACTGAAAAACTTTGCAGACTGGACAGAGCTCGATATAAAGCCAGATAACAATATTATCCGTATGTTTGGCTATACTACAACAGAAAAATCATCAAAAAAATTTCTCAATATCTTTCAAGGTTTAGAAGGAGCTAAAATAGGAGTGGACAAAATATTGCCAAATAAAACTATCCAGTACGTTATTTTTGGCTATAAAGACTTCAAATCCTTTAATGCTCAATACAATAGCTATCTCGCTGGCAGGAACATGAACGCCATTTACCTGCAAAAAAACAGGGATTTCAAAAAACAATACGGTTTTGACCCTTCGATAGAAATGCTTTCATGCATAGGCAAGACAATTACAGTGGCAGATGTACGGTATAATGCCTCTATAACAAGCACAGCTTCTTATTTAATCGTCGAACTGGATAATAAGACATGTGTGGAAAAACTATTCAAGCAGTACGCTCAAGCTTATGCACAGAAAAAACATCAAAAATACGTTGATCCAATACTTAAATATAATGCTAAAGAAGGTGTGATTATACCCCTCCACAAACTTCCAGAAAGCAATTTCTTCGATCTTCTGTTCGGTGAATTATACGATTTACCTGCCCACCAATATTATTTCTTCCTTGACAATTACTTGGTAATGAGCTCTTCGTCAGATAATCTCAAACACTTTATTGATGCTTATTATGGCGATTTTACTCTGGGAAATGATAAAGACTATATTAATCTGCGCAAAAACCTTACTCCAAAGGCTG
>JALWNS010000200.1 GCA_027083655.1 Bacteroidales bacterium
AAACAGTGAATTGTGGCAGTATTTCCAGCCACAAGGCATGTCGCACCAACAGTTACACACGTTTCTTGACAAGAATTTGCAAAGGTGGAAGCGCCACTTTTTGGGCAAAAGCTATGAGGGCCGGGAGATTTTTTCTTATTCCATTGGCAATAAAAATGGAGAGCGGGTGTTGATATGGTCACAAATGCACGGTAATGAGCCCTTTAGTACTTATGCTTTGGTGCTGGCTATGCAGTATCTTGATCAAGACAATGAACTGGCAAGGCGTGTACTTGATGCTGTGCAGCTTATAGCAATACCAATGCTCAATCCTGACGGAAGCGCTGCTTTTACCCGCCGCAATGCGCAAGCTATAGATATCAACCGCGATGCCCTGCGCCGTGTTTCACCCGAAGCACAGATATTGGTTAAGGCTTTTGAAACAGTTGACCCGGAATATTGTCTTAATCTGCATGACCAGGAGGTGTATTATTCTCCCAGAGGTAGTGACCGTCCTACAGCTATGGCTTTCCTGGTGCCTGCGGCAGATAGTAGTAAATCTTTGACCAATTGGCGCAAGCAAGGAATGGATATTTTAGGTTATGTGACTTATCAATTAAGGGATTATTCCATAGCCAAGTATGATGACTCATATATGCCCAATGCTTTTGGAGATTATTTCTCATCACAGGGAGCCGTAACCATGCTTTTTGAGACAGGCTTTATTATAGGCGATAGCATGAGGAGGGAGACAACGCTTTTGCATGCTTTGTCTATTCTCAATGCACTACATTATATTGTAGAACCAGATGGCAAGGATTATTCCGTGTTTTATGAGAGGTTGCAATATAATCAGAAGCATGCTTTTTTTGATTTTATTATGAAAAACGTTATTTTAAACGACGAAAAACATTTTTACAGGGTGGATCTGGCCGTAAATAGAAATAGACTTGACCCAGATAAATTTGTATCTATCGATGATGATTATTTCATCTTTGATATTGGAGACCTCAGAGGTAAGAAGGCTTTTGTGGTTAAAGACTTTGAGGGGAAGCTGGTTCTGCCAAAGGAGAAAATTTATATGTATGCCCCTGCCAACTGGCTATTAATCCATTTTAAATGAATTTTGCAAGGTATTTGTATTTCTAAAACATTGCTATTGATGATTGTGCATGAGTAAATATTTAGCCTACATATCAATTATATTGATTTTTTTGTCAACAAAAGTTTACTCGCAGTATATACCACTAGAAGAGCAAAAGGCAAAGCTTATATGGCAATTGCAAAAATATATGGCCTGGGAGAATGACCAGTATATTGACCAGATACTGGTCGGGACTTATAAATGTCCTCCAGAGATGTTGCAAGCCCTGGAACGTTATAAACCATCGCGTTTTGCCACTGGTGTGGATTATAAGATATTGAATTTTCAGTCTTTGGAAGATTTAAGGTATGTACACATTTTTTACTTACCTTCTGATTACAATTACATGGCAAAGGATTTTTTTAGATTTTATGATTCGTATCCAACGGTTATAATCACAGACGAATGGTACGACAAAGAACAATTGATGATCAATTTGTTTGTAGAAGCATCAGGCCAGCAAGTCAACTTTGAATATAACCAGGAGAATATCATTAATCATGGTATCAGTTTGATGCCTGGTTTTGAGGACCTTGGAGGCATTGATTTGAATGCCAAAAAATTATTGCGCCAGCTTAGGAAGGAGTTAAGTAAAGTAGAGGAGCAGCTCAGGCAAAAAGAGCAGGAGCTCAATGCTAAGCTAGAAGAGGTAGAACGTCAGAAAAAACGTATAGCAGAGCAAAACAGATACATTCGCCAACAAGAGCAAATCATAGCACAGCGTCAACAGGAAATTGCACAACAAAAAGCCCACCTCCAGCAGCTTTTCAAGGAGCTAAACACATACCAGCAACAATTGGACAGACAGGTAGAGCTACTGAGGCAAAAAGAAGCGGCTATAACTAAGACACAAAAAGAGTTAGCTGAGTATAAAAAACGTATATCAGAACAGCAACGGCGATACCAGGAACAGCAGCGCCTACTCGAGGAGCAACAGAAAAAAATGAAGCAAGTAGAAGCAGAAGTAAGAAAAAAGCAAAAACAGCTTCAAAAATTAAACTTTACAATTACTTTGCAGCGCCTGGTTATAGTATCTTTCTTTGTTTTACTTATAATCATTGGAGTGTTGTCTTATTTCATATACCGTAGCTATAAGATACAGAAACATCAAAATATTTTACTTCAGGAACAAAAGGCTAAAATTGAGGCACAGGCCGAACAGCTTGAGAAGCTATCTATTGTTGCGAGTGAGACAAGTAATGCCGTTGCAATCGTAAATCCTGATGGGACCTTTGAATGGGTTAATGATGGTTTTATAAAACTCTATGGCTATTCTACCGAAGAATTACAGAAAGAATATGGAAACTATATAACCAGCTTTAATCCTTTGTTAAAGGAGCCTATAGAGAGAGCCCTCAGGCAGAAAGAATCTGTTATTACCGAGAGTATGATCATTACCAAGGATGGCAGGACACTGTGGCTCCAGAGTAATATTACCCCAATCTTTCATAACGGGTACCTCAACAAAATCATAATCATAGATAGCGACATCACAAAGATCAAAGAAGCAGAGGAGGAAATACGCCGAAAGAATGAACAGATAATGAAGCAGGCCAGGGAGCTTGAGCAGAAAAACTTTGAATTGGCCAAGCTTTCTATTGTAGCCGAACGGACGGATAATGGGGTTATTATTGCCGACTACACAGGTGAAATAGAATGGGTTAATCCAGGCTTTGAACGCATGATGGATATGAGCTTCGAAGAATTCAAAAAGCACTTTGGTACTAATATCATTTTTGCAGACCTGGATAACAAGACTCTAGCCCAAATAGAAGAAGCTCTCAAAAAGCACCAGTCGGCTGAATATATGTTTAAGGTAGAGACGCCTAAGGGTAAGTTATTGTGGTTGCGTTCCACGCTCACTCCTATGTTCGATGATCAAGGTACGTTGCTTAAATTGTTCTCGATCAATGCAGACATTACCGAGATTAAGCTAGCACAAGAGAAAATCGAAAAGCAGAACCGTGATATCCGCAAGAGTATACAATATGCTAAGCGGATACAGCAGGCAGCATTACCACCGAAAGATTATATTGATAGCTTGTTGCCTGAGAATTTCATACTATATCTTCCCCGTGATATTGTCTCAGGAGATTTTTACTGGATTACGAAGATACGTAATAAAATAATGTTTACTGCAGCTGATTGTACAGGCCACGGAGTACCAGGAGCTTTCATGTCAATGTTGGGGATTGCGTTCCTCAACGAAATTGTTGGTAAGCTTGACTATGACCAACTCGAGCCGAATATTATACTCAATATTTTGCGCGAGTATGTCATACGTTTCCTCAAGCAAGAGCAGAAGCAAGGTGGAAGCAAGGATGGTATGGATATGGCTTTTTGTATTATTGATACTTCGACCAGGGAGCTACATTTTGCCGGAGCGAATAATCCATTGTGGATAGCCAGAAATGGAGAGCTTATTGAGATAAAGGGAGATGATATGCCTATTGGTATATACTACAATGCCAAGGACTCTTTTACAAATTATGTGTTACCATACGAGAGTGGGGATGTTATTTACCTGTTTTCTGATGGCTATCCAGATCAGTTTGGGGGACCACGTGGTAAGAAGTTTATGACAAAACGTTTCCGTCAGGTAATTAGGGAGATAAGTGATCTTCCATTGGATATGCAGAAAGAAGTATTGTACAAGACTTACGTGGAGTGGAAAGGAAATAACAGGCAGCTCGATGATATACTGGTTATGGGCGTAAAGGTTTTGTGAGCATAATTTTTACACTTTTGCGTCCTTCTCTTTCGTTTTTGATTCTTTTCCATAAGACTTTGAGGATGCTTTGGCTTTTTACCCATTTAGCTTTAAATAAATAAGGGAAAGCAAGAAAAATTTCTTCCCAGTCAGAAAGTATCACACGGTCGATGTAAATGATAGTATTAATATTTTTCGGCTTTTGCTCTATGCCAAAAAGATATCTTAGGAAGTCAGGATTATTCTCAAAAGCAAATTTCAAAGAAGCCCAGAATTTAGCATTTAGTTCCATGAAAACGTAATCATCCCTTTTGTTACAATATTTAAATTCAGTAAGTCCCCAGCCAGAGTAATTAAAAGCCTTGACAATTCTTTCTGTATAATCTAATAATCTTTTGTCCTCTATACGCGTAAGAATCACACCAGAGCCACCATGATAAGGGTAGCTTATTATTTCTTTTTGTGCAAATGTTGTGATTAATTTGCCCCGGTCAGCTAGAAATCCAACAGAGTAAGTACCTTTGGACCAGATAAATTCTTGAAAGAAAATATCATCATCATCTAAATTCAGCAAATCAATCTCATTACGGATAATACCACGTTTAGAATAACCTTGTTCGTGTAAAGACTTATAAAAAACAGGAAAGAATTTTATTTTGCTACGGTCTGTATAAGTTATAGGTGCCGGTACACCGACTTTTTTAACTGCTTCTATTGATTTTATTTTATCAAATGCAATAAGGTTGTCTTTTGTATATGTAAGCTGTCCTATTTTGATATCACCGTATTTGAGAATATATTGCAGTGTGCTATCTGCTCCAGATGGGATAATTAGATCATAGCCGTCTAAAGACGAGGGTAAAAGGTCATTGCTAAAATGAAGTTCGTAAGTCTTTTGTTTCCTCAGATACGAAGCTAAAGCCTTTGCTTGATCCTTATTTCCTTCTAAAAATAAAACTTTCTTGTTCACTATTACAATTTTCAATTTATCTTTATAAAGAGAAAAAT
>JALWNS010000201.1 GCA_027083655.1 Bacteroidales bacterium
GGAAAATTATGACAGGTTTATAAGACTTTTCCCTCAAGCTCAGGATATTACAAGCCAGTTAAAGTCAAAAGCCATAATAATGGCACAAACACCTGATGAAATGAAAAACTGGGACCGCTATCCATCTTATGATACTTATGTCCAGATGATGCTAGATTATGCACAAAATTATCCGGATATTTGCCGTCTGGATACTATTGGTGTTAGCCAGCAGGGACGATTGCTCCTGTCTATGGTTATATCTGATAATCCAGACGATAAAAATGAGTTCGAACCACGTTTCTTTTATACTTCTACTATGCATGGTGATGAAGTGGTAGGTTTTGTTGTCCTTTTGAGGTTTATTGACTACTTGCTTGCTAATTACAACAAAGATTCCCTTATAACATATCTGGTTAATAATTACCGTATCTATATTAATCCTCTAGCTAATCCTGATGGTACATATTATGGAGGAAACACAACTGTCTCTGGAGCAATTCGTTATTATTATAGTGGAAAGGACCCAAACCGGGATTTTTATCCAATCCCTGGCACAGGAGACTCTATTGGTGATATAGAAACTGAGGAGATGAAGGTGTATGTTTCTGATAATCATTTTATTATGTCAATGAACTTGCATGGGGGTGCAGAAGTATATAACTACCCATGGGATGTCTACAGGACTAGTGAAAATCCTCATGCAGATGATGCGTGGTTTAGTACGGTAGGCAAAAGGTTTGTTGACACTGCGCGTAGAGTAGATGCTTATTACATGACGGACGTTAGCTCTTCGGGAGTGATTGAAGGAGGAGATTGGTATGTGGTTGATGGTAGCCGTCAAGATTATATGAACTATACCCAGCATTGCAAGGAAGTGACTTATGAAATATCCAGTACTAAAATGCCTGGATCTGACCAATTACCTTATTTCTGGAACGTATCTTACAAGTCATTACTTTATTATATCATAGAAGCTGAGAAAGGTTTGCAGGGGATTATTCTTGATACCACACTCTCACCTATCATGGCAAAAATTTTCTTGAATGGATACGACAGGGACAGTTCTGATGTATATACCATACCCGGATCTGGGGTATATTTCCGTCCGTTATTGCCAGGAGATTATGATGTTAGCTTCAATGCTAATAATACAGAAATATGGAGAAATACTGTGAGTGTAGGAGAGGGACGTACAATTGTTAACTATATTCCTAACCCTGTGAAACATGTTGTAACCTTTAGCTTTGGGAATGACATCGGTGAGGCTCTCGATAGTATTATGTTGACTATCATAGGTAATGGAGATACAATTGATGTTTTTGCTAATGGATCATACACTGATACATTATTAACAGGAGTGTATGCTATTTCCGTGATAAAAAATAGTATTAATTATAATCAATTGTATTATGAGGTTATAGTGCAGGATGATACAATACATTACACCTTGCCGAGGACGCCAATAAGTACACGGTCAGATAGCCAGCTTATTGATGAGGCAGTAGTTTATCCTGTTCCAGCCCATAATGTTTTGTGGATAGAATGCGAAGATATGAATAGGATAAGGGTATTTTCCATTACAGGTAGGCTTTTAATAGATGAATTTTCGAGAGGGGCAACGAAACAATTGGATGTATCAGGGCTTCGTCCGGGTGTTTATTTGATTCAGATACAGACAGACACACAGCAGTCTATACTGAAAAAATTCATTGTCCAATAAAAAGGGATTGTGCTTGCTTGCAGATAGTTGTTCGTGGATTTTATACCAGACCCATTTTATTTTGCTCTAAGCAAGTTCGGTATAATACCGATACTATAGACCAATAGGACAATTTGAAATGCTATTCCCCTAGACTTTGGTTAGCATTATATGCTTTTCTAATAATGTCTTATACAAAAAAGTCAATCTGTATTATTAGATTTTAATTGTTGGTAAATGGTAATAAAGCATAGACCTGGTTTATATTTGATTTTTAGGGTCAAAGAACAAAATGTTTTATGAGATTTGATGCAATCATTGAGGATCATTCTCAATTACAGGCTCAATTTCCTGAGGATCCTGGCGGCGTATGTCAATATTAAACACAGCAAACAGTACAGTAGTTATAGGACTGAGGTAATTAAAGAAAGAATAAGGTAAATACTGTACTGTTGGCACACCCAGCACACGTGACTGGGTGGCGCCGCCAGTGTTCCAGGGTACAAGGACGGATGTTACCGTTCCACTATCCTCAAGTGTCCGGCTCAAGACTTCTGCTTTGTATCCCATTTTTTTGTATGTGTCAGAATACATTTGTCCAGGGACAACAATAGCAAGGTACTGGTCTGATGCTGTGATGTTTACAAAAATACATGTGGCGGCAGTCGAAGCTACTAGGGACCATGTATTACGGGCGAATTTAGCTATTTCTTCGGTTATTCTTTGTAATAAACCTCCTGCCTGCATAGTACCTCCAAACATCATAGCCGAGAGAATTAGCCAGACTGTTAATAGCATACCCCGCATACCGCTGGTTGAGAATAATTCGTCTACTGTTGGATCCCCTGTTATTATGGAAATATCGCCATACATAGCCTGCATAACACCCATATATGAGGCTTTGAAATAATTATTTTCAATTCCTGTAACTTGCATGATAATGTGTGGTTGGAAAATAATAGCTGCTATTCCTCCCAATACTGCTCCGATCATCAGGGCCGGTATTGGAGGCATTTTTTTTATGATAAGTATAATAAGGATAGTAGGAACGAGAAACAACCATAGGTTAATTGTGAAAGTGTTAGCTATAGCTTGTTTAACCTGTGCGACAGAAGTAGGAGTAGAACCAAAGTCATAATTTAGTCCAATAATGAAAAAGATAATCAACGTCAGACCCATAGACACAGTAGTTGTATGTGACATGTATCTTATGTGCGTGAAAATGTCTGTGCCTGCCATTGCTGGCGCTAGGTTGGTAGTATCCGATAGAGGTGACATTTTATCGCCGAAATAAGCACCTGAAATTATTGCTCCTGCAATTAATGGTTTGCTAATGCCCATGGCTGCACCAATACCTAGCAGTGCTACACCAATTGTTGCAATTGTAGACCATGAGCTACCAGTTGCCAATGCCACCAGTCCACTAATTACAACTGCAGCAAAGAGAAAAATTTTGGGATGAATCATGTCCAGTCCATAATAAATAAGAGCAGGAACAACACCGCTAATAAGCCATGTGCCTGACAGTGAGCCAATCAAAAGCAGTATTAGTATTGATGACATGGATTTGCCAATTGTATTAACCATTCCCTGTCTAATGGCAGGCCATTTGACACCTAGTTTGAGGTCGATAATGGCGGCAACCATAGCTGAGATTATCAGGGCAATCTGGTTTGATCCATCAAGGGTCTGGTCCCGCCAAATTACAACGTTGAAAGTCAATAGGATAATTAAGATAATCAGAGGAATAAAAGCCTCAAGCAATGATGGTCTATTTCCAGGGTATTGCATCTCTATGTTTAATAAAATTTAACAGCCAAATTGCAAAAAAAATATCATGGTTCAAAAATGAATTTTCTTTTTCGGTTTTATCATTCTTAGTTTGGTGCTTGTGATAGTAGTAAAATTTAGCTGGAGGTTTGTACTGTAGTTCAATGAATTGTATAACAAGAAGAGAGGGAGTATATAAGAAAGCAGAGGCTGTCTGGATATAAACCGGCCAACCTCTGCAAGGGTTATAAATTAATGTCTTTATCGAAGAATAATTAGCTTGCCATTGTACTTGCCAAATTTATAGATATAAACTCCCTGGTTAAGCATAGATACATCAATTTTTCGGGAGTTGACTTTCTGCTTTATGACTCTTTGTCCCTGTAGATTAAATACTTCAAAGTACACCTGATTATTTACCTCATCTTCAGGTAAATAAACATAATCTGATGCTGGATTTGGATAGATTAAGCCGATGTTTGTTTGTGCAGTTAGTGAGGTAGTGCTCCGTTGAGAGTAGTAGTATCTGTAGATTATAGGATCGTTGCTCCAAGAATTGGAAGAGATGTCCCATACATACTTATAGACTGAATCAAGCTCTTTGAAAATATAGATATATGTAGGGCGATAAAATAATTGTTGGTAATCATAGTCGTAGTTGTAGTAAAGATAGAATTTCTCATCACCATTCCAACCGTTAATATTTAAGTCCCATAGGTATCTAGCAGAGAATATCGGGTTGTTAAATTCGTCAAAGGTTATTTCTTGTCTATAATACCCATACCAGACTTTTAGGTTATTGTCCCAGAAATAGTAAATGGACAATGTTATTAAGTTATTTTCGTTATAGTCTATTATGTTTTTACTTTGAGGTACCCATTCGCTATTATTTATATCCCACTGGTAATTAATAGATAATATATAGTTTCCATTGTCGTCTAGATCGTATTCAGATTTCCTAAAATACACCCAATCATTTGTAGAGCTGTCCCATTGTGATTCTGTTTTTGATATTATTCTACCATCTTGATTATAATTTATTTCTCTTTTAAAAGACGGTACCCATTGTGAATTCACAGTATCCCATTCAAAATATATAATTACTGAATACTCTTGACCATTATCGTAATACATCACCGTTTTTTCGGAATATACCCATGTGTTAGTATTATCGCCAATGTATCTGATTTTTAATGTATTATTACCATCTGCATCATAAGTATATTCATCTTTAGCGGTTTTAATCCAGGTGTTAGTACCTGCATCCCAGTTATATACTGTATAAGTTAAAATGTTATTATCTTCGTTATATTCCCATTCTTCTTTAAGATCAGCCACCCAGTCAGAGGCTGATGCACTCCAGAGGTAATCAATATTAAGACTAATAT
>JALWNS010000202.1 GCA_027083655.1 Bacteroidales bacterium
TAAATTATTTAAATTATGGGCAAAGTAATTGCTATCGCCAACCAGAAAGGCGGTGTAGGAAAGATCACCACAGCAATAAATCTGGGTGCGAGCCTGGCTGTGCTGGAGAAGAAAGTTTTAATCATTGATGCGGATCCGCAGGCCAATGCCACATCGGGATTGGGTTATGATCCCAAAACAATAGAGAAAAGTATATATGAATGCATAATAGAGGATTCAGACCCAAATGATTTTATTATTCATGTTGATGAGCTAGAGGGGTTAGATCTGTTGCCATCACATATAGATCTGGTTGGTGCTGAGATTGAAATGCTTAATTTTCCAGAAAGGGAGAGAGTATTTGCGAAGATAATCGAGAAGATAAAGACACCTTATGATTATATTTTTATTGACTGTTCTCCGTCGTTAGGTCTTCTGACACTTAATGCTTTGACAGCCGCAGATTCAGTTATTATCCCGGTACAATGTGAATATTTCGCATTAGAAGGATTGGGGAAATTGCTTAACACAATCAAATTGGTACAGAATACACTTAATCCGGACTTACAGATAGAAGGTTTTTTGATGACTATGTATGATCCTCGATTGAAGTTAGCTAACCAGGTTGTTGAAGAGGTAAGGCGGCATTTCCAGGATATGGTGTTTGATACTATTATTCAGCGTAATATCCGTTTGACCGAAGCACCTAGTCATGGTAGACCAGTAATTTTATATGATGCTAAGTCCAAGGGTGCAGTAAATTATTTGAATTTAGCTGAAGAGCTAATCAAAAGGAACGAACGTGTATCAGTAGAAGGCTAATAAAAACCACAATATAATCATGGCAACAAAAAGAGGACTGGGTAAAGGTCTTGGTGCTCTGATACCAGAGGAGCCTTTACATAAAACAAAGCCAGTAGAGGAGGCTATTTCCACTCCTTCAGTAGCAGAAATAGAGATTGACAAAATAGAGACAAATCCATACCAGCCACGAGCTGTATTTGATGAGTCTGCCCTGCAAGAGCTTACCGAATCTATAAAGCAATTGGGCGTTATACAGCCAATCACAGTTAGGAAGGTTGATAATGACCGTTATCAATTAATTTCCGGGGAACGTCGTTTGCGCGCGGCTAAGCTTGCAGGCTTGAAGACTATTCCTGCCTTTGTACGTAGTACGGATGATAATAATATGCTACTAGAGGCATTAGTTGAGAATATCCAGCGAGAGGATCTCAATCCTATTGAAATAGCCATCTCTTTTAAACGCTTGATCGAAGAGCTTAATCTTACACAGGAACAATTGAGTAAAACTACAGGAAAAGGAAGGTCGACAATAGCAAATTATTTACGTCTTCTTAACCTGCCACCTGAGATACAGGCAGGTTTGAGGGCAGATAAGATTACAATGGCCCATGCCAAAGTATTAGCATCTATACCAGATAAATTTACCCAGATAAAGGTATTTTACAAGATTTTGGCAGGAGGATTGAGTGTTAAGAAAACCGAACAGCTCGTTCAGGATTTAATGAGTGAGGAGAAAAAGGAAAAGAAGACAAAAAAGTCCAGCTTGCCCGAAGAATATGCTAAATGGAGGGATAATCTTAAGAATAGCTTAAATACCAAAGTAGAGCTCAAAGTAAGTAAAGAGGGTAAAGGTAAGTTGGTTATTAATTTTGATAATGAAGAAAAGCTTAAACAAATCATGAATAAGCTAAAGTTAGATTCAGAAGAATAAACATGAGATGAGAAGGGTTTTAGCAATACTAGTTTTAGTTTTTTTGTTGAGTTCTAATGTTTTTGCCCAGTCAGACACTACAAAGATAAAAATCCAGAAAGATTTAATGCCTGTTTACTTGTCTGCTGTCCTGCCAGGTGCAGGACAGATTTATAATGGCAAGTGGTGGAAAGTGCCATTTATTTATGCAGGATTGGGTGGTATGTTTTACCTTTATTCAAATTTGGATTACCAATACCATGTACTACTCCAGGATATGGTAACTATGCAAAATGGTTATTCCTATACTATAACAGGTATTCAGGATCTTACAACGTTGAGAAGTACAAAAGACCAATTTAGAAATTGGAGGGATTTGTCGGCAATAGGATTTTCTCTAATATGGATTTTTAATGTGATAGATGCTTATGTGGATGCAGAATTTAATAATTTTGATGTATCGCCAGATCTTTCATTTAATTATTCGCCAATATATGATTACACAACTGGTCAACTAGTTCCTGCGTTGTGTGTCAAATTTAAGTTTTAGGTATTATTTAGTTGTTTATTTATTGAAAACCAGGTTATTATGAGAAAGGTATTAACAATAATATTTTTATCATTACATTTTTTTGTGTGGGCACAGGAAGATTCTTTGTTAACGAGCCAGGTTGCGGAGAATCTGGACGAATTAATGGAGCTATGGTATATACGCAATCCGCAGGACACTTTTATAAGTAGTATAGGTTTGGATCATAAACTTGATACCCCTGATTCGGTTATTGTCCAGAGGTTGCATTATATACCAACTAGTATCCCACTGACATATAATTATCGAGTAAGACGTTGGATTGACTTTTATTTAAAGCAAGAAGAAGCCCTTCCTACTTTTCTGGGCTTGGGCAGTGTGTATTTCCCTATGTTTGAGGAGATATTGGATAAATATAATTTACCTTTGGAGCTCAAATACCTTCCTGTAATAGAGTCTGCATTTAATATTAGAGCACGTTCCAGGGCAGGTGCAGTAGGCTTGTGGCAAATTATGTATGGTACAGGTAAGCTATATGGCCTGGAGATAAATAGCCTTGTGGACGAACGGATGGATCCTTACAAAGCAACAGATGCGGCTGCAAGGATAATGAAGGACTTGTATGATAAGTATCATGATTGGTACTTGGTATTAGCTGCATATAATGCTGGTCCGGGGAATGTGAACAAAGCTATCCGGCGGTCTGGAGGTAAGACAGACTTTTGGCAGATTTATCCTTATCTGCCTAGGGAGACACGTGGTTATGTGCCAGGCTTTATTGCAGTAGTTTATCTAATGAATTATGCTACAGAACATAATTATTATCCCAGAAATGTAAATTTTAATTTAGTTGCCGATACAGTTATGGTCAATGATACGCTACATCTTAAGCAAGTAGCAGAGGTGTTAAACATTCCTATAGAAGAATTGAGGGATCTTAATCCACAATATAAGCAAGATATTATTCCAGGTCATATTAAGCCTTATCCATTGCGGTTGCCTGCCAGTAAAGTCTTAAGTTTTATTACCTTGGAAGATTCTATTTACCACTATAAAGATTCGATATATTTCCACAATAATGTGATTGTAAGTGTCAATACAAGGTCTTATTATGCACGCGGCTCTTATCATACAACGCCATGTAATACAAATACCAAGGGTAAAGTAAAGCTTTATTATACGGTCAAACCTGGAGATACGTTTGGGTTTATTGCAGATTGGTATGATGTGACAATCAGGGATCTGAAGTGTTGGAACAACCGCTGGTCAAATCGTATTCACGTTGGAGAAAAACTGGTTGTTTATGTGCCAGCTAGTAAAGTCAATCTATATAAGCAAATAAATAATCTCAGTTTTGATGAGAAGCAAAGGTTGACAGGTACCCCTAGGGTTAATACCAGTAAACCAAAGGATCCTAATTATGTATACTATCAGGTGCGAAAAGGGGAAAGCCTTTATACAATTGCCAGGCGGTTCCCGGATATTTCGTATAATGACTTGATGAAGATTAATGGATTTACAGAATACGATGTCAGACATCTCAAACCTGGACAGTGGATAAAAATTAAAAAGAAAGATTAATGCAGGATAAAAATGAAATATTTCATAGTGCAGTTAAAGAGGTAATACCTAACTGGCAAGGAGATTTGGATGACCGTTATGATCAGATTCGATTTTTGAGCTTTTCGTATTACATGATTGATGCTTTGCCTGAGCAGGTAAGACAATGTATTAATATCGAGGAGATAGAGTTAATTAACACATATATTTACCATTGGCAAGAGACTTTTGATATTATCCGGGATTTACCCAGACTTAAAAGGATAAAAATTACTATTCCCTCTGCGTATGTTATACCCGAGGATATGTTGGATAAGATTATCTGGTTGGAGATAAAACCATACCAGAGTGAGGCATATTTTCCAAAAGTGGAAAAAGGAATAGATATACCTGATTTGCGCGATAAATACCGAATGATTGATAATTTTTTTAAGTTCAATGACCGTATTTATAACCTTCCAAACCTGGAGTATCTGAGCCTAGGTTCTTTAAAGTTAGAGTATTTACCTGAAGATATAGTAAAATTGAAGTCCCTCCGTAAACTTGATTTGACCTACTGTTCGTTGCGAGTATTACCATCACAGATAGGTAAACTAACAAAATTGGAGGAGTTGTATCTACAGTTTAATGAGTTGGAGGAAGTACCTTTAGAGATAAGTAATTTGAATAACTTACGTATTCTGGATTTGACATCTAATTATTTACAATACCTACCAGACTTGAGCAGTCTTTTGCATTTAAAAGAGTTATACCTTTCGGAGAATCAGTTGAATATGTTTCCTGTTTTTTTGCTTAACTTGTCAAGCCTTGAGATTCTTAATCTTTCTGGCAATTACTTAAAAACCTTGCCAGATGGAATAGCAGGAATGCTAAGTCTGAGGATACTTGATGTGTCCGGAAATAAAATTTCCGTATTACCAGAAGATTTTTCTTTCCAAAAACTGGAAAAAATCGTTTAACTTCTATGGTAGAAAATCGTCCAGACTGGTGTATCTCACGCCAGCGTGATTGGGGTGTACCTATCGCATTTTTT
>JALWNS010000203.1 GCA_027083655.1 Bacteroidales bacterium
ATACCGCACATGGCTATCGCACGACAAACTCGCTGGACAAAGCAATCGACGGACATCAAAACGCAGCAAAGATCAGAGAGAACAAAGATACGAGTATTAAACTAGAGCTTGCAAAGCGTAAAAAGAAGAAGCACTCAAAGAAGAAACGTAAATAACCAAATAAAATAAAGAAGGCGCCCTAGAGGCGCCTTCTTTATTTATAGTGCTATCGAGGTAAAAGTGTTTATATTTTACTGGATTTTTTAGTCTGATTTTGCTTTTTTTAGGGGTGATGTGGCTTATATTATTGCACTTTTTCAAACACAGAATGGTACTATAGATTAAGCCAATCCAGAGCTTCCTGGCGGTCGTCAAAGAAACGCCGTGGCATTTCGGCGGCTTCTTGATTGGCTTTCTTAACAAGCATCTCGATACCCAGTTTTGTTAAAAAGTCAGAAGGCATAAGATAAGCAATCTTTTTTATTCCTACTTTTTTGAATATTTTTTTTGTTATGTTTTCAGTTAACCATTCTTGGAATTCTGGAGTAATAGGATAAACAGCGTCTTTTGTGTTTTGTAAAACCATCTGGGGTTTGTAATCAAACAGAAGGGAATATGCTTCAATAAGTACATTTTTATACTCTTCTACAAGCATATCCAAAATAGTTTTTTTCCAAACAACTTCTAGTATTTTACCATCATCTGAAAGAAGTATGTCATAGTATTGAGTAGACTTTACGACTTTCATACAGTAAATTTTATAATTTTACTAAAAATATGAATTTTTATGAAAAGACAAAACATTGTGTTCCCTGTCTATGGAATATTTAACCATTTTTTTGCTTCTTCCACAGTTTCGAAAAATGCAAATTCTATAGGTAATTCTTGCTCTTCCATCGCCTGGCGAATGGATACATCAGTGAAAATATTAGGTGAGTTTACAAATGCTATTTTTTTGAGGCCTAGCTTAAGAGACGGTATAAGCAATTTATCGTTAACCCATTTTTGTAGTTCCGGTACGATAATATAATCAAAACAGGAATTGTCAACTAAGATTTTTTCAGGATGATATTTAATATTAATTTTTAACCAATTTAGTATTTGTTCTTTGTATTGATCTTCAGTCATTTCGCTAGTTAGCTTAGTCTTTTTAACGAAAAGACATTTATGCACAGTATTGTAAAAAAAATGATAAAAATTGTTACCAGTGATAGTAATAATACGTCGTTTGCGTTTTAGCTTGGTAGTTTTCTGCACAAAACTATCTAGGTATTCTAACATTGGTATAAAAAGCTTTTTGCTCATATATTTTTTGTCTTTATTTCTGGTAAAGACTAATGTCCTTATAGCCCAGCAAGATACAATAAATTTGCCTGCCGTTCAAGTATTAGGTCGTAATTTTTTAAAACAACCCGTTAAAAAAGCTTTGTCTCAACAGTCTTATTATCTACAACAAAAAGACGTAAGGTTAGGTTTACGGCAATATGGCGGTGTTATAAGTATGGTTTCTCTGAGGGGTTTTAAATCCGAACATACTAAATTGTTAGTTTTTGAGATCCCTATTGAAATGGGGGGTATGGGAGGATATGACTTTTTTCTTGTGCCGTTGGAATTATTTAGCACAGTTTCTATTATTACAGGTAAGAAGGCAATTGTTTTTGCTTCAGGCGGTTTTGGTGGTATTATTGATTTAGGACAAGATTTTAGACAAGATGGTTATTTAAATATGCAGACAAGTTTTTCAAGCCATTTGGGTGGTGCCACGCTTTTGGGGTTTAATATTAACCAGAAAAACTTGAAAGTTGCCGTCAAAACATCGAAAACAATCGATCTTAACCGTTATCATTTTTTCGACCCTTATATGCAAGATATACAAACTGAATATAGTGCTTCATTTGCCAAAGATCATTCTATTGTAGGAGCCAGATACCGGTTAAAAGAGAATTCATTTATAACTGTTGATTTGTTAAATAGCGACGTTCTCCGTTCATTCCCGCCTCCATTAAGTTATCAAGGGCCAAGGAGAGTAGAGGTGGAACATTTTAGACAGGGAGTTAGTTCGATTGGCTTTGTATGGCATAGGTATGAATGGAGAATAAAATCAAAGATTGGCTTTGTTAATCAATCTTCAGATTATTTACTTAAGGTTCGTGATTCAATGTGGATAAATATCATAGCTTCTAGATGGAATGAAAATAGTTGGATGTCAAAGTTGGAAATAGACAATAAATGGTTTATGTTTAAGCTACTATGGAAAAATCAAGAGTATGTTTTTACTGGTCAAAAACCTGGAGATGTTAGTTTAATTGCAAACAGGAAGTTTTTAGATCTGGTAGTATCCAACAAAGCTTTGAGATTATGGAAGTTTCGTTTGCAATCAGTACAAAAAATTGATATTGTTGACAATCAGCTGTATTACTTGTTTGATTATCAGGTAAAAACAGAAGGGCGTCCATTGATTAGTCTGAGTTTTTCACAGGACTATAATTATCCTTCGTTGAATGATTTATATTGGGTACCTGGAGGTAATCCTTTACTTTTACCAGAGAAGAGCATAGAACTTAACCTAATTGGAAAACATAGCTTTTACATTGGACAATATAGATTTTGGGTTAGAGGTGAGTTTTTATCGGCAAGAGTGGAAAATTGGATTTTGTGGAAACCTACTTCATATCATTATTGGGCAGCAGAAAACCTGGATTTTGTAGAAAATAAAAGTGCTATTTTTGAGTTAGGATTTCATGGATACAATAAATTTTTTAATAACTTTAAAATATCATATAAATTTTCTTCGGTCGTCGATTCTACAGGTGCACAGTTAATTTACGTTCCGGAGCATAAGATGCTAGCAACTGGTAACCTTACCTTCATGGGTTACAGGCTGGAAATAACCGGGGTGTGTGAAGGAAAGAGATATGTGTTGATGGGCAATAGTGACGTGTATTTGGCTCCGTATATGGTCTGGTTTGTATCTGTCTCGAAAACTTTTAATTATAGGGATATGCATTTTACAGTGGAGCTAGATGTTAATAATGCTTTTAACTCAAATTATATGCTTGTAGTTAACCGGCCGCAACCGCTAAGGAACTTTGTTCTGACTTTAAATTTAAACTTATAAAAATTTAAAATGATATGGGTATTTTGAAATCAAAAAATCAGACGGAAAAATATTTTTTAGATGCATATAGTATGCAAGGACGCAGGAAAAGTCAGGAAGATAATTACCTGATACATAGAGGCCCCTTCGGGGATATTATTGGTTTAGTTGCCGATGGAGTTGGGGGGTATGCACATGGAGAGTTTGCTAGCCAGGTGGTTAAGGAGGTTTTTGAAAATACTTTTGCACAAATGGATAAGTTTGAGAGCATTGAATCATATATACGGAAGACATTGTATGTTGCCGCCACTATGATAATGCAGGAGGCTTCGCAGGATGCTTCATATAAAATGTCCTCAACAACAGTAAGTGGTTTTATTATAACACGCAATGATGATTTGTATGTTTTCAATGTAGGGGATAGTAGAGTGTACTTGTTGAGGGATGGGGAATTAGAACGTCTAACAAAAGATCATAGTGTTGTTCAAGAGTTAGTAGATGCAGGCCGTATAACAGAAAAACAAGCATTTTATCATCCCGATAAATACAGAATAACTAATTCTTTAAGTTCGAAAATTACAGACATGCGTATAGATGTTGAAAACGTTGGCAAAATACAATCAGGCGATCTGTTGTTAGCAAGTACAGATGGACTGCATGATTATGTTTGGGATGATGAGATTCTAGAATTTGTAAAAGGTTATACAGGGGAAGAACCTCTTGCTAAAGCTTTATGCCAGTTAGCATATAATGAACAGAGTTACGATAACATAACTGTAGTTGTGTGCCAGAGGCTTATTTAACTAATAATTTAATGAACCCACGTATTAATTTTGACCTGGGCCTGCGTATTGGTTTGCGGCTCATACTGAAGCTCAAGCGGAGATATAAAATTTCGGTGTATTTAAGTGTATAGTAGATTAGCCGGAAGTGGAGCATAATATATAAAACTAAAGAAAAAATCCATAAAACAATGATGTTAGCCCAGAATGTATCTATTTTGTAATTTAAAAACCTTTTGTAGGGAGCATAAAAGTGGGACTTTAATAATGGGCCTTCTCCATCATAATAGATTGGATTTATTTTTCTGTATAACCTGTGGTGATACTCCATTATACGTGTTTTCCCAATGTTCTTAACAAACTCTTCTAATTTGTCGTTATGGTATTTGAGCTTTAAGTTTACTAGATAATCAGCCCCATGTTTTGCTTGAATGTCAGAGACAAGATTATTTTTTTCTTGTGCTGTCTTATTGTAAATGACTATGTAATATTCTTTTATCTTTCGCAGATATGTTTCTATTCTCTGTAGCAAAGCAATGTTTAAATTGTCCTGCGTAATTTCTTCTGGATCAAAGTTTTTTTCAATGATATTATTCCAATAATAATCTGCTGTTAGCTCATTATAAAGAAGTTTGAGTTCATTAGTATAATTAGGGTCAGTCTTAGGAGCATTCTTGAGGAAAGTAATTTTGTTCATGAGTGTAGGTACCCAGTAATCTTTGATGTATGATGCGTCTGCCATGATTCTTTCGTATGGGTAAAAAATCTTTTCATAACTATTGTCCCGGTATTGTATAACAGCCAGAGCCTCATATCCCCATCTTGCTGACATAATTTCTCCGTACCATGGTATGCTAGTAGGAGAGCTAATTTTAGGATTTAACTTATCAAACGGCACAAGCACCCCGCTAAGTATAATTTGAGGAATAATTAGAAATGGTATAAT
>JALWNS010000204.1 GCA_027083655.1 Bacteroidales bacterium
GTGCTAATAAAACATCAGATATTACTCCAGACATAGCAACCAGAGCCGAATTACTTGGAGAAATTTCATAAGCCAACTAGTCTGATATTAATGCTATTGCAAGTCCAATATTTGCACCGGTAAACAGTGTAGGAGCAAAGATGCCACCAATTCCTCCTGCTCCAAATGTGGTTGAAGTTGCCACTACTTTTAACATTACCAGCAGGAATAACAGGAGGATAATCATTCCAAAATGACCCTGGTATTTGTAAAAAATACTGTTATTGAACAGATAACTGTAATCACCATGAAGGGCTGAGTTTATGGTGTGATAACCTTCTCCGTATAGTGCGGGAAAGATAAAAATTAAAACCCCCAGTATAAGACCTCCTACTATAAGCCGTTTGCCTCTACTTCCAAGGTTGTTAAAAAATTTTTCTACCAGTATGTATACTTTTGTGAAGTAGACAGCGACAAGTCCAGTGATTATCCCCAACAAAACGAAATACCATGTCTGGCTTAGCATGAAAGAATCTTTTAGCTCAAATGGATAAAGTACATTGGTCCCTAATAACAGGAACGAGGTAAGGGAGCCTGTCACAGAAGCAAGTAGTATTGGGATAATAGAGTATGTCGTAAGATCAATCATTATTACTTCAAGGGAGAAAACTACACCTGCCATAGGAGCTTTGAAGATAGCAGACATTGCACCTGCTGCGGCGGCACCGAGCAAAATTATTTTTTCGCGGTAATTAATTTTAAAAATTGTGCCTACAGTAGAGCCTATCCCACCGCCTGTAGCGACGGTAGGACCTTCCAGGCCAACGGAACCTCCGAAACCAACAGTAAAAGCACTGGTAATGATAGATGAGTATAGATTATGTGGCTTCATGTATGCATGGTTCTTGGAGATAGCATAAAGAATGGAGGGAATACCATGGTCTACTTTTTGACGAAGGATGTACACCATGAAAAAAACTGCCAGGCTAATACCGATCAAAGGATATATCAGATGTAAATAATTAGACAAATTCTCCGGAGCCCCTTTGTCCAATAAGTTTTCGATCAACCGTACTGCATGCTTTATAATTGCAGCGGCAATACCACTGAGAAATCCGACTATTGTGCTTAATATTACCAGCAGATAATAATCACTTTGTGTTCTCAGACGCCAACGGACCAAAAACCTAAGCCATGAGTTCTTTTGCTTCATTGCTAAAGAGTTTTTTATCGATTACCTCGGCACACAAATTTTGTAAAGCCTCAAGAAAAAACAAAAGTTATTTAGACCAATAAATATTAACCGTGCAGCAAATGTTATACAGAATTATTAATCAGGATGGGCATCTTGCCCATCCTGATTAGGTGTAATAAATGTTATTGCAAGATCACAGGCAGACCGTTTTTCGGATTACCAATAATGACTATTTTAGCATTTTCTGATTCAGAAAGTTTCAAAGTAGCCTGTATACTTTCGTATGTAAGAACTTTGTCAGTCATTTGAAGAATTTATTATTCTATTGTATTCTGCAATACCCTGTGCTTGTATGATTTTACGTTGTTTTTCTTTCATTTCTTTTTCGACGATATAATCATAAGCCAGTGCTTCTTGTTGTTTAGTTAGCTTAAGCTCTATAGCTTGTTTAAGCTGCTCTGGTATTTTTATAGACCGTATAAGCAGGGCAGTCATACGTATATAGTTTTTTTCGAGAACGCTATCTGTCTCAGTGATAATTTCTTGTTCTACTTCTTGCCGTTTAGTAGAATATATTTCCTCGGCGGTATATTTACCCATAACTTTTCTAACGGCTGCCCTAACTTCTGGAATTACAAGCTTATTGACATAATTTTTTCCAAATTGTTCGTGGATATATCCAATTTTATCATACATGGGATAAAAACGTACAGTCACGTCAACGTGAATAGTAAGTCCGTTTTTGTCAAGTACATCCAATGTGTTTGTTCCGACGAAATCTATAGTCTGTTCACGTACATCATAAATATACATTTGGTTCCAAGGGGCAATTACATGCACACCTTCAGAATAAATATGTTCTTTGTCGAGTCCAGTAGTCCATGGACGGAAGATAACTCCGCGCTCTCCAGGTTGGATTGTGATAATACTGGAGAAGAGAATAAAAAGTACAATGACACCTATAATTCCAATAAGAATTAAGATTGTTGTAAGTTTTTTCTTCATAGTTTTTATATTTTATTTAATTTAGTGTTATTCAAAATAATAAATTTCTCTCAAATTTAATATAAATGAGAAAAAAGCTAGTTATTTTTGCAAACTTTCTTTTGGTAATTACTCTGTTCGTAGGCGCATGTAATTCAAAAATGTCCACACCGTCAGATTATTCTTCCTATAAACCAGTATTGATGAGCAGGTCTGATTTATTAAACTCCGTAGCATTAAGGCCGCAACGCACTATTGATACTGTGTTTAAGGTCGATTTCATGGGTGATATTATGTTAGTAGGAGAGATTTATAAGGGGATTCATTTGTTGGATAATTTAGATCCTTCCAATGTAAGGCCACTGGGCTTTATAAGTATTCCAGGTATTATTGATTTTGTAGTCAAGGACAGTATTATTTTTGCTAATAATGCAGTAGACCTTGTTTCTGTTAAGGTTGTTTCGCCTACTGAGATACAGATCGTTGCCAGGGAGCAGGATGTTTTCGGGGAATTGCAACCACCTGATGGACGCAGTATGGATCCTGTATTTATGCGTGGCCATCGCCCGGAAAATACAGAGATTGTAGCATGGGTAAGGGATCCTAATGTACAATTACATGCGGATAGTTTGTTTCTGGTGACTAATCTTTTGGCACGGGATGAGACACATGTTTTTGGACTGATAGGACAGAGTGTTGTTATGTTTAATAATAATAGTGGTATTTTGGAGTATAATAGCCTTACAAAGGCAAATTTTGATGCCAATTATAGAATTGGTTATTACAACGAATACTTGTTTTTTTATGGTGCAAATAATTTGAGAGTATTCCAGGTACAGGCAGATAACCTTACATTGGTTAATGAGTACACAGGTATTAACCCATCGAATTATATAGATTTTTGGTGTTTAAATGATAGTTGCATAATGGCTGTAAGTTTTCATAGTGATGCCAATTTCTGGAATTTGAATAACCAATTAGAGATATATTCTGTGGGCAATTTTGATGCTATAAGTTTGGATACGATCATTGCTTTATCATATCCATTGGATGTGAAGATAAGAGATAGTTTTTTGTATGTGTGTGATCAGGGAATAAAGATTTTTTACCATGATTCGGTATATCATCAAGTATACTATATGCCATCGGACGCACAGGCATTGTTTTTCAATGATAGTCTACTCGTAAGCATTGGAGAAAGTCATTTGTCACAATATGAGGTTAAGGCAGATAGTCTCAACCTATTGTGGGAGATCCCTATAGAGTATTCGTGGGTAATAAAATGATTACCAGGAGATTTGTACATTAGGGTGCGATTTTACATATTTTAAAATTTCATCACGTGGAATGAAATTACCTCTCATTTTTACAATTTGCAGATTAGGTAGCTTGTCTATTTTGGGCATGTGGGAGAATGAATTATTACGGATATCAAGGATTTTGAGACTTTTCATAAGGCTCATATCTGGTAGTGAAGAAAGAGAATTGTCACTTATATCTAATTTTTCGAGGTTTTCCAGGGCTGTGACGACCTTAGGTAATTGACTCAAGAAGTTATGAGAGAGGCCTAATTTTCTTAGCTCTGTAAGTTTATAAAGGCATATTGGTAAATCAGTTAACTGGTTGTGGCTCAGATCTAAATTTTCTAATGTTGTTAGATTACAAAAGCTTATTGGGAGGGAAGATATGTAATTGAACGACAGGTCCAGGTCAGAGAGGGCAACGTAACGGTCAATTTTATCGGGTATTTTTTTTATTTGGTTTCTGGACAGGTTTATAGAGTTTATCATTATTAGTTTCAATAGTGCAGAAGGGTATTGTTCGTAATTATTACCTGCCAGGTTGATGTCTACCAGGCTAATAAGGTCTCCTATACTTTTGGGTAATGATGAGAGAATATTATCTGAGAGGTCTAGGATTTTTAGCATTTTCATGTTGGCGATATCCTTAGGTATAGAGGATATGAGGTTCATGGAAAGGTTAAGGTAAAGTAGATGTTCGAGTTTAGTTATAGGTTCGGGAAAAGTTCTGAATTTATTATTGGATAGGTTGAGGATAATAAGGGACTGTAGATTTCCGAAGTTTTGTGGGAGTGCCTCTAATTTGTTTTCAGAAAGGTCCAAAGTGCGTAAATTAGTTAATAGGCCTATAGAATCAGGTAATGCAGACAGTTGATTCCCCCATAGTGACAGGTTGCTTAACTTCTTAAGGTGGCATATATTCCCAGGCAGCATAGCTATATTATTGCTACCAAGAAGGAGGTTTTCCAACAGTGGTAATTCAAAAATTTCATCTGGAAGAGAGGAGATTAGGTTTGTTTCTAAATTGATTAGCTTTAAAAATTTGAGATCCCCAATCTTAGGAGAGATTTTGCTAATTAGGTTATCATTAAGGCTTAAGTATTGCAGGTGTTGTAGCTTGGCAATATCATCAGGTATTTCCCTGATTTGGTTGCCACTAAGTACCAACATCTGGAGGTTATATAACTGAAAAACTTGTTCTGGTATTTCTTTTAAATCCTGGTGGGCAAGATTTAGCCTGAAGACTTTGTTTGGTTCTTTCAGTGCATCGTCTAAACTAGTATATTCTTTGGCCGAGGGAAGATATTCTTCTCTCAACAGCCCATTGTCGTCTTTGTAT
>JALWNS010000205.1:0-4446 GCA_027083655.1 Bacteroidales bacterium
ACCTATAGCAGGCGCTACTGTTAAGATATATGGCACACAACATGCTACCCTCACAGACAAAGACGGTCTTTTTCGTTTGAACGTTGCATCCCCTGACCAAACAATCCGTTTGATTATTTCTTTTGTAAGCATGCAAACTATTGATACTGTAGTTAATATCCACGATCATATCATTATACACATGCAACCTGAAACTTATGAAATAGAGCAAGTACAAGCATTTGGTACCAGCTATTCCTCCACCGGAGACATCCTCATCAGACGTAAAGTCCTTGACATGGTTTCTACACTCTCGGGCAATGTAGTCGAAACACTTATTATGACTTCAATGGGTGTGCAAACTAGTAATGAACTAAGTTCACAATACAGTGTACGTGGAGGGAGCTATGATGAAAACCTGGTGTATATCGATGGCATAGAGATAATTAGACCCGTATTAATACACAGTGGACAACAAGAAGGGCTCAGTATAATTAACCCTGATTTCGTTCAAAAAATTAGTTTTTCCGCAGGAGGCTTTGCCGCTCATTATGGAGATAAAATGTCATCAGTGCTAGATGTCTCCTACAAAACACCAATGACTAAAGAAACTAAGGTTTCCCTGGGACTGACAGGCATAACTATGTTTCACCAAAACTCAACCAACAGCGGTAAGATCTCTTTTATGATAGGCGGACGTGTCAAACAAAACACATACCTACTGAATGCCCTACCGACAAAAGGCAATTACAAACCATTTTTCTCTGACCTCCAGACACTTATCAATTACAAAATTACTTCAAAGTTTCGCATAAGACTATTTAATTATCTCTCAATAAACAGGTATAACTTTTACCCGGACTCATTGACCATAGCCATCGGCACATTCACACAAAATTTCAGAATACCAATAGCTTACGAAGGTGCAGAAAAAGACAAATATGATTATACACTTACCGGACTGACACTGTCTTACCGCCCTGCTATCAATACGTTGATACAATGGACTACATCTGTTTACATGGCTAATGAAGCAGAGAGATATACCATTGGTTCAGCTTACCGCATGGACATGGTCGAACGCGAGCTCGAAACAGGCAAAGACAGCACAATAAACATAGGTGTAGGTTATTACCTCAGTTACAGCCGCAACTATCTATCTACCAATGTATTACAAAGCAACTTTAAGCTAACAACACAGCTTGGCCGCCACACAATACTGGCAGGGATAAACTTCAGGCAGGACAAAATAAGCGACAGGTTAAACCGCTGGAAATACATCGACTCGGCTGGATATAGTTTTAGCCTGTTGCCAAGGAGTGATAGTGTTATACAACTGTATAATTACGTAAATTCTACTAATGAATATTTAGCCAACCGCATTAGCATATATGCCGAAGACTTATTGCATTTTTACCTTGGCACAAACCGAATTAACCTGAACATTGGTGCACGTTACACTTACTTTGATTATTCAAATGCCTCACTTTTTTCTCCACGTCTATCTGCATATTTCAAACCAAATTGGGTCAATCAGTGGACGTTCCGTTTCTCGTTTGGATATTATTACCAGGTACCTTTTTACAACGAGATACGTGATTTCTCGGGACAAATTGTTTCATCTGCAAATATTCAGAAATCAGTGCATTATGTCCTAGGGGCCTACCGAGACTTCCGTATGTGGAATCGACCGTTCAAATTCACCACAGAATTGTATTACAAGGATTTACAAAGAATAATACCTTTTGAATACGATAACCTGCGTATACAATATTATGCCCATGACCAGGCTCGAGGATATGCCACTGGAATAGACATGCGCCTATACGGAGAATTTGTACCAGATGTAGATTCATGGATAAGCTTGTCTTTCATGCATACGGCGGAGGATATTAACAACGATGCTTATTGGCAATACATCGACATAAACGGCAATGAGACCTTTTACAAGCCTTATGCTGTGGATAGCATCTGGGTCGAACCAGGATATTTGCCACGGGCCACGGATCAATTAGTCACAGTAGGACTTTTCTTTCAGGACTACATGCCTACAATGCAAGACATGCGCGTAAATATGAGCTTGTTCTTCGGAAGTGGACGGCCTTATGGACCACCCACAGAAGGACGGTACAAAGCAACATACAGGATGCCTGCTTATCTGAGGGCAGACATTGGTTTTCTGTATATCTACCATCCACAAAGAAAAAAATATAAAGCAATATTTGAGCTTGACCTGTTCAATGCCCTGGGTGTAATGAATGTTTCATCATATAGCTGGTTAACAATACTGACTAATACTGCACTGATAGGGAACAACCCCCTAGGGCAAAATTACATGGTACAAATAGCAAGTCCCAATTACCTAACTGGCAGGCTAATAAACTTCAAAGTCAAAATAATTTTCTGATTATATTCTCATACCAAGCACCATTATATCATCTACCTGTCGTGCCTGGCCTTTCCATTCTAACAAAATTTGCTTCAAGACTTCACCCTGTTCATTCAAAGGTATACCATCCACATTTAATTTAATTAGAATTTCTTTAAAACGCTTTTTTGTAATCTTACGGCCGGTCTGGCCATTAAACTGGTCTGGATAACCATCAGAAAACATGTAAAATATATCTTCGTGTGTAATTTGTAAATCTATTTTCTCAAATGGCTTTTGCCGGAAATATATTCCAATTGGATTTTTTACTGGCTTTAATTCTATCAGTTGTCCCTGTCGGTACATATACACCGGGTTATTGGCTCCTGCGTATTGTGCCTTCATAGTATCAGTATCCACTATTAACAAAGCCAGATCCATACCATCCTTGGTCTCAGAACTTTGTGATTGTTGTAGGGCATTAATAACCATTTTCCTTAGCTGATCGAGGATATTATCGGCATCCTGCATAGGGTTATTACCGACTATCTGTTCTAAAAAAGAAATACCGAGCAAACTCATGAAAGCCCCAGGGACACCATGTCCTGTACAGTCTGATGCTACAATAAAAAGCCTGCTTCCTACCTTTTTAACCCAATAAAAATCACCTGAGACAATCTGTTTGGGCATCCACAGCACAAAATATTCTCTAAAAACCTGGTCAAGATATTCTTTCTTAGGCAACAATGCTGTTTGTATTCTCAATGCATAATTAACACTATCAACCATTTCTCGGTGTCTGGCTTCTATCTCTTTGCGCAACTGGTCTATTCTCTCTTTTTCCTTATGAATTGCCAGACTCTGCTCCCACAAGCGTTTTGTTTTCTCCTGTAGATGCTGCCGCTCGCGCTCCAGTTGCTGTTTCTCTAGCATCAATCCAATAACACCAATATCCTGGAGATTTAACTCTGTGTCTTTCCCCACAAGTTTAAGACGGCGTTTATAGTCAGAAACAATATAATTCAACCTGTCGATCTCCTTCTGCAAATCATTTATACGTTGATTATAAGTCACCAACACCTTTTGCATCCGGGTTTTAAACCTCCTGCGCAACCGAAAAAATGCCAAAAGAATAACTGCTAAAAAAATAGTCAACAAAACAATGATAACAATATATATCAACGTACTACCTATTAGTTTCATAATATGCCTTTATCGGTTTTCCTGAATAATCTGTTTTTAAAATAATTGTTGCTGGGAAATAAGAAAAAGCATCACCTTTACCCAGAATTGTAAAGCCCTGTCCGTTATCTATCAGGCCGTATGGAGAAAAATTCTTGAAGTCTTGTAGTTTTGTAAAGATAATTGCCGTGTTCTGCGGCGAATTTACTAAATCTGTATAATTATACCTGATCATCATATAATCTCCTGAAATCAATTCATATTTGGCAAAATTTACTTCATCCCTCTTGAATAAAAAGCCTACAACATAATCTGTGTCAGACCTTCGCAACTTATTAGTTATCAAGAAGTTTTTAAAGATATCCAAGGGTAAAACTGCAATAAAATCATTTATCCTAAAACTATAAACCGCAGGGTAAATCAAATGTGTTTCGGAAATTGCAGTAGTAAAGATTGTATTGTCATCAATAGGAACATAAGTTATTGGCAAGAAATAAGTATCCAATTTTACAATTTCTGTCAAATCATTTTGTGGATCAAAAGCTATCTGGTAAATAGTATTGTCAATACCAAAGTTCTCAATCAAATAGAAGTATAATTTACCTCCATTAATTATAAATTGCTCCCAGACAGTCATATTACCTAAAGTGTCCAAAGATATGGAATCCAAAGGTATCAAAGTATCTGCAGTACTATTATATTTGATTAACTGCTGGTGATAAATGTTTAATGTGTCCTTGTACTGGTCAAGTGCAAAAACATATATCTCTGACGGGTTTTTGGGATAAAAAGCTGCAAATTTCAAAGAAATAATATTCGAATCTTTAGCAAAAGAAGGAGAGAAAAGATTTACCAAAGTACCAGAACTGGGATCCAAGACAAAGAGTTTAAACTGCTTTTGTGCCTGCATTGATTCG
>JALWNS010000205.1:4456-4787 GCA_027083655.1 Bacteroidales bacterium
ACCAAAGGAGAAAAATTCTATTTTCTCAAGATCTTCAAGCTCAAAATCACCACTAAAAATAGCGCTAACATCCCTTAGATAATTTATATCGCCTTTTGTATTAAAACTAACAAACCACAAACTCTTATCTTTCTCCACAATTGTATAAGCCATAGAATCAATATTAACAGAAGGAGCAGTCAATTTGACACTATAGCTAAGAAAAGGTAAAGCATCACTTTCAACCAGATTAAAAGCATCATCATAATTACACCCGGAAATAGCAATAACTGCAAAGAAAATAGCAATATATAGACGAATTTTTCTCATTTTCTTTTGACTTTATAATTGA
>JALWNS010000206.1 GCA_027083655.1 Bacteroidales bacterium
ATATTATCACAATACTTACACGAAATTACGGAAAAAAATCATTTTTACTATTTGGTATAAATTCAAAAACCAAAGGCAAACTACTTCGAAATATCATAAATCCTCTCTATCCTGTAAATTTAGTATTTTATCACAAGGAAAACCAGAGCCTGGACAAAATAAAAGAAATTTCCATTGCATATAACTTTCACACCATCACTACGTCCTTTAACAAAAAAGTCATTCTTCTCTTTCTGAGCGAGGTGCTAAACAACGCTCTGCTTGAAGGCATAGAAGACCCTGAGATGTTTGACTTTATCTTCAGGGCTTTACAAATCTTTGACATGACAGAGAAAAAATACTCTAATTTTCACATTATCTTCATAATCAAACTATTAACATACCTAGGCATAAGTCCAATCAATAACTACAGTGATAAAGAACCCTTCTTTAGTATAGACCATGGCCATTTTGTATCCTCGTATAACCAGGGTATCACCCTCGATGCACACACTAGCCAGCTACTTGGCAAGTTTCTAGACACAAGTATTACTGATTTTGACCAAATAATGATTAGTCGAATGGACAGGAACGCACTTCTCCGGTCATTAGTCGATTACCTGGCCTTTCACATTGATAAATTTGGCGGAGTGAAATCACTTGAGGTTCTGGAAGAATTATTTGACGAATCAAGCTAAACTCTGCATATCCACAAGCTTCTTGTAATATCCGCCAAGGGCTACCAGCTCTTCGTGAGTACCTTTTTCAATTATTTGCCCCTTTTGTATAACGTAGATCATATCTGCATTACGCACAGTAGAGAGACGATGTGCTATAACAATAGATGTGCGGTTTTGCATAAGCTTGTTCAGGGCATCCTGGACTAATTTCTCGCTTTCTGTGTCCAACGAGGAAGTTGCCTCATCAAGGATCAAAATAGGTGGATTTTTCATGATTGCACGGGCTATGCTAATACGCTGTTTTTGCCCGCCCGAAAGCTTATTACCGCCCTCGCCTACTATCTCCTGAAAGCCATTAGGCTTCTCCATTATAAAGTCATACGCATTGGCAATTTTTGCAGCTCTGATGAGGTCTTCTTCTGTGTAAGAATCAACTCCTATGGTGATATTATTCTCTATTGTATCATTAAACAAAATCGGTTGCTGGTTGACAATACCAAAAAGGCCACGCAAATCTTTTATTTTCAATTCCCTAATATCAACTCCGTCTATATAGATAGCTCCTTTGGTAATATCATAAAAACGCGGAATCAGATCAACAAGGGTGGACTTACCTGCCCCGGACTCTCCGACAATAGCTATTGTAGATCCGTGGGGAATAGTCATGTTAATGTCGGTCAACACTTCTTTATCACCATAACTAAAATGGACATTCCTGAGCTCTATAGCTTTTTTAAATTCCTTAATTGGTTTGGCACCAGGCTTCTCTTTTATAGGATTTTCTACTGTTAATACTTCCTTGATACGCTTCATAGAAGCCAAACCTTTCTGCAGGATATAATAAGATTTGGTCAGGGCTTTTACTGGTGTGATAAGCTGTGAAAATACCACAAGATAAGCAATAAAAGCCTCTGATGTAAGTGCTGTCTTACCAGAGAGTATCAAGCTTCCTCCGAAAAACATTATCACAATTACTACAATGGTACCAAGAAATTCGCTCAATGGATGGGAGAGAAAAACACGGCGTTCTACTTTCTTCATCAATTTGTACAGAGAGAAAATCAAATCCCCAAACTTCTTGATAATCTTGTTCTCTGCATTAAAAGCTTTAATTATACGCAAGCCTGTAATCGTCTCTTCTGTCTGGGCTACAATTGTTCCCAGAGCTTGCTGCACTTCGTAAGAACGACGTTTTAGGTTCTGTGCTATCGTCACAATGATATATCCCACAACAGGCAGGAAAATAAGCACAAAGACAGTCATGCCCACGCTCAGGTAAAACAAATAAAGGGTAAAGAACAAAATAGACACTGGGTCTCGGAACAAAAGATTGTGCACTGCTTCGACAGCCTCCCTCACCTCAGTGGTATCGTTGGTAATACGCGTGAGAATATTTCCCTTGCGTTCCTCATTGAAAAAACCAATAGGCAAGCTAACAATCTTGTTATAAAGGTCGCGCATCAGGTCTTTAACTACTTCATTTCTCACAGATGCCATAACATAACGGCCTAGGTAGAAAAAACCATTTTTCAGTAAACTGGCTACTACAACCATTATGCTAATATACAACAAAGCCCTGACAGCTCCCTGGTTGATAATGACTTGCGATAGATAATAATTAAGGTTGTGTATAAGCACACGCGAATTTAAGGCCCATGGCTCCAGTGTATTGACAAGCTTCTCAGGATTAAACAAAACCCTCAGAAACGGAATAACCATCGTAAAGGAGAATAATGCAAATATCACAGACAAAGCATTAAACACAAAATAAAGCAACGAGCTTGGCCAATATTTTTTTACATAACTCAGTAGCGTACGAAAATCACCCATAAATAAAAATTTTAATAAGCACGACCTTTTTTACCTTCGATATAGTTTATAAAAGCAGTGTTTACGACCTTATTCCCGCCAGGTGTCGGGAAATCACCAGTAAAATACCAGTCTCCAAGATGATCTGGGATGGCTTTATGCAGGTTTTCAATTTTCTGGAAAACTATTTTTACTTCTGCCTTTATTTCATCTGTCTTGAGCAATTGTGCTATCTTGTCCGAAATCTGCTCATCTGTGAATGGTGCATAAATATCCTTGACATAATTGACGACTTTCTCCTTGGGCAAATTCTGTTGCTCCTTACATTTGAAGTAAACCTGGCGAGTGATATAGTGCTGCCCAGTCTCATTCAATAGCTGAATAGCTGCTTGAAAGGCTATGAGGTTCTCCAAATCTGCCATATCAATGCCATAGCAGTCGGGATAACGGATCTGTGGCGCAGACGATACTACGACAATTCGCTTGGGATGAAGCATATCCAAAATACGTAAAATGCTTTGTTTCAATGTAGTACCACGCACGATTGAATCATCTATGACAACTAAATTGTCCTTGCCGGGGCGCACCGTTCCATAAGTTATATCATAAATATGGCGCACCAGGTCTGCACGGTCTGCCTCCTGGGTAATAAATGTTCTAAGCTTTATGTCCTTAATAGCTGTTTTTTCGACCCTGGGCTGCAGTGACATTACCTTATCCAGTTCTTCACGTGTAAGCTTATCTTGTTCTTTGAGTTTCAGAATTTTATCAATCTTCTGTTGTTTGAGATACTCTCGCACACCTTCGACCAGGCCATAGAATGCGCTCTCGGCTGTGTTTGGTATGTATGAGAAAACAGTATTTTCTATATCATAGTCAATAGCCTCCAAAACCTGTGGTACCAGGAGGCGGCCTAGCATTTTCCGTTCGTGATAGATGTCTGCATCGCTACCACGGGAGAAATATATGCGTTCAAAAGAGCAAGATTTTTTCTCTTTAGGTTTGTTTATCATGACTTCCTGTGTGGTTCCATTCCTTTTGATAATAATAGCATGCCCCGGCTTCAGTTCTGTGATTTTGTCCTTGCTAACGCCAAATATAGTCTGTATAATAGGACGCTCAGAAGTCACTACAACGATCTCATTATCTTTGTAATAATAAGCTGGTCTGATGCCCCATGGATCACGTATAACAAAAGCATCTCCATGTCCTATTATACCTGCCAGTGCATAACCACCATCCCAATGAATGCTGGCTTTTTTGAGAATATCCACGAGGTCCAGGTCCTGTTCTATCATAGCTGCGGCTTGCTGTGGAGTGTAGCCTTGATCGAGAAAATGCTTTTGCAACTGGTGGTTTTGCTCGTCTAGATAATAGCCAATATTTTCCAGGATTGTTATTGTGTCTGAATATTCCCTAGGATGTTGTCCTTTTTCCTGCAGTTCTTTGAATATCTCATCAACATTAGTAAGGTTGAAATTTCCTGCAAGTGTGAGGGTTTTGGATTTCCAATTGCTACGACGCAGGACAGGATGCACAGAGCTAATATCATTAGCTCCGAAAGTGCCATAACGCAGATGCCCGAGCATTACTTCACCCACGAAAGGGAGGTTTTCTTTTATCCAGTCAATATCAGGATCACCTGCACCAGAGAGCTTGTCCTGTATGAGCACGTTTATTCTGTTAAATACATCACGTATTGGCTCACGAGCATTGGATCTGACACGGAAGACATATTCCTTCCCAGGCAGGGTCTCAAATTTTATAGATACAAGGCCTGCACCATCCTGCCCACGGTTGTGTTGCTTCTCCATCAATAAATAAAGCTTGTTGATAGCCCACAGGTATGATCCATATTTTTCGGCATAATATTCCAAAGGTTTGAGCAAACGTATAAGAGCAATACCGCACTTATGACCAATGAATTCAGACATTGTTTTTCAAAGATTTATTCCGCCACAAATGTAAAAATAAATATAAAATTGCTGTACAAATGAACTTTTTTATGCCATAACTTTCTTAGTTTTTTAGCTTTTTCCAAGCAGGTTAAGCAGTCCCTGGCCGTTAATATAATTGTCCAAAGTTTCTTAAACTGAAAAAGGGAGCGCCGTGGCGCTCCCTTTTTCGCAGGTATTATGCTCTTTCTTCGGGATGGCGTGCTTGATAACTCTGCCATGCTTGCTCTAGTAGCTTTTTCTCATCAGTGGTCAGGTCTGTTGGAATTCTGTATTTTACCCTGACGTAGAGATCTCCATATTTGCCACTCTTCTCATAGATCGGCATACCCAGCCCCCTGAGAC
>JALWNS010000207.1 GCA_027083655.1 Bacteroidales bacterium
CCTCATCACCTATTTAAACAAAAATAATGCAAATATCCTTATAATCGATATTGAAATAAAAAGAAGTGGACCAGACGCTATTAAATATATCCACAGTAAGTTTCCAGATATTAAGATCTTAGTACTCACTGATATTCTTAATGAAATAGAAATCTTTTCTTCTCTCAAAGCCGGAGCTATAGGCTATATTGACAAAGAAAGTACAGATGCCCAGGAGTTGCATAAGGCACTCAAAGCTATAGCAAATTCTGAAGAATACTTTAGTGAGCCAGTCGCAAACTTGATCATTCAAAACTATGTTAAAAACATCCGCCAGGGAGAAGAAATTTCTGAGAAAAAACCACGCAACCTGACCCGTCGTGAGATACAAATCCTAAAACTCATCTCAGAAGGTCTGACTAACAAACAAATTGCAGATGGACTTTTCATTTCTGTCCGTACAGTAGAAACACATAAAAATAATATAATGCAAAAGCTCGGCCTGAAAAATACTGCCGAGCTAATAAAATTTGCAATCAAACAAGGCTATGTTAAACTTTAAAAACCAGAGAACTATGCAAAAAACAATATTAATCATTCTAGACGGATGGGGAATAGGTGATGGATCCAAAGCTGATGCTATAAGCCAAGGCCAAACACCTTATTATGACTATCTACGCCAAACATATCCAAATTCAAAGCTCATTCCTTATGGCGAAGCCGTAGGCCTGCCTGAAGGCGTTATGGGCAATTCAGAAGTAGGCCACATGAATATAGGGGCAGGCCGCATCGTTTATCAAGATTTGGTCCGGATTAACAAAGCTATTGAAACAGGAGAGTTTGAAAATAACCCCGTTCTTAATCAAGCTTTTAATTACGCAAAAGAAAACGACAAAGCCCTGCATCTCCTGGGGCTGGTCTCTGATGGCGGCGTCCACTCTATGAATACACATCTTTATGCTATCTGCCAGATAGCCAAGAAACAAGGTCTAAAAAAGGTTTATATTCATGCACTGACAGATGGCCGTGATACTGATCCTCACAGTGGTTATGGCTATATCAAAGAACTAATCGAAAACATCAAAGACACCCCTTGCCAGATAGCTACCATTACTGGGCGTTATTACACTATGGACCGTGACAAGCGCTGGGAAAGAATTAAAATGGGCTATGATGCCATGGTCTATGGCAAAGGCCATAAAACAACAGACCTGCTACAAGCCATTAAAGATTCTTATGATCAAGGCATTACAGACGAATTCATCAAACCTATTATACATGTAGATAAGCAAGGCAACCCTATTGCAACTGTCAAGCCGGGTGATGTGTTCTTCTGTTTTAACTTCCGTACAGACCGCCTGCGCCAGATAACTTACGCCCTCACACAAGAAGACATGCCCGAACACGGCATGACAACTATTCCCCTCTATTACCTGACCATGACACGCTATGATGAAAAATTCAAAAATATACATATCGTCTTTGACAAGCTCGAACTCACTAATACTATGGGCGAATGGGTATCGAAACTTGGCCTTAAGCAGCTGCGAATTGCCGAAACAGAAAAATATGCCCACGTAACTTTCTTCTTCAACGGCGGTAGAGAAAAACCTTTTGACGGAGAGGACCGCATACTTGTCCCTTCTCCCAAAGTTGCCACTTATGATCTCAAGCCAGAGATGAGTGCCTATGAGGTCAAAGACAAACTGGTCGAAGCAATTAAAACACAGAAATACGATTTTATTGTGGTCAATTTTGCCAATGGTGACATGGTAGGACATACAGGTGTCTATGAGGCTATCATCAAAGCAGTTAATGCCGTTGACAATTGCGTGCATGATGTAGTCGAAACAGCCAAAGAAAACGGATATGCCGCCCTGCTTATCGCAGATCACGGAAATGCAGACAATGCTATCAATCCCGACGGCTCGCCTAACACACAGCATTCCATGAACCCTGTACCTTGCATACTCATTGATGAAAGACACAAAGACGTTCAGCTCCAAGACGGTATTCTAGCCGACGTAGCACCTACACTGTGCAAAATAATGGGTATTGATAAACCTGCAGAAATGACTGGAAGAGAGCTTTTTTAACCACAAATTTTCCCGTTAGGGGAAGGATCTTTTAATTACCCGGATTGTAAACAGGTGAAACTAAATATTAAAAACAGGGCGGCCCTACGGGCCGCCCTGTTGGTTTACTTTTTCATGGGCTCTAATGTCTGGCTCTTGATATAGAGCAAACAATATTTATAAATAGGATTACCTTCTGCATCCGTGTCTATCTTTTTCCTCTGGATCTCCAATACATACATATAACCTGGCTGATAATCAAATCCACAAATGTCCTGCTCAAATGGTACCCATGCTGTATCTCCTTCGTATGTATCAAACTGTACCCGTATACATAAATCATCAGGATTAGAAGGACATTTAGTCATCTCATTATCAACATACATTATCATCTTCTCAGAAAAAAGACCTTCGCAGTCATTACATATTACCTGTTGTTCCTGATCATCACTCTGGCATGCTGCTAAAGCCAATAAAATGCCCATGACTAAAATAACTAAGCGCTTCATGTTTATTTCCAATTAAATGTTTCATTATAAATTTATCATTTTTATGCTAATGTAGCAACCATAACAGCCTTAATCGTATGCAAACGGTTCTCTGCCTCATCAAAAACAATTGAAGCAGGCGACTCGAATACTTCTTCTGTAACCTCCATTGACTCTAGCCCAAATTTCTCATAAATCTCCTTACCTATCTTCGTCTCTGTATTGTGGAATGCTGGTAGGCAGTGCATAAATTTTGTCTCCTTATTACCTGTCATCTCCATCATTTGTTTATTAACCTGATAAGGCTTGAGAAGACGGATACGTTCCTCCCATATATGATCTGGCTCACCCATTGATACCCATACATCTGTATAAAGAAAATCTGCATCTTTGACACCTTTCTCTACATCATCGGTGATTACAATACGTGCATCCGTCTGTTCTGCTATTGCTTTGCACTGGTTAACAAGGTCCTCATCTGGCCACAGGCTCTTGGGTGCTACTATCCTTACTTCCATACCAAGCTTGGCTCCTATCACCAACAAAGAATTTGCAACATTATTACGTCCATCGCCTAAATAGGTATAAATAATCTCTTTGGGATGCTTGCGGCTATGTTCACGCATTGTCATGACATCTGCCAAGGCCTGTGTTGGATGAAACTTATCTGTCAGACCGTTCCATACAGGCACACCCGAATACTCTGCTAGTTCTTCTACTGTTTTCTGTGCAAAACCACGGTACTCAATAGCATCATACATACGGCCCAATACTCTGGCTGTGTCTTTTATGGTCTCTTTATGTCCCATTTGTGATCCAGTAGGACCTAAATATGTCACATGTGCTCCTTGATCATAAGCCGCAACCTCAAAAGCACAACGTGTACGGGTGGAAGTTTTCTCAAAGATCAAGGCAATATTTTTACCTTTAAGCATTTGCTGCTCAGTGCCTGCATATTTGGCATACTTCAAAGTAGCTGCAAGGTTAAGCAAGAATTCTATCTCTTCAGGGCTATAATCTAATAATGTCAATAAACTGCGGTTTTTTAGATTGAATCCCATTTTTATACATATTTTAAAGTTTCTGACCAAATGTAGCAACAAATAGATTAAAAACAAATACAAAGACTCACCCCAATTATTTTAAATGTTAAATACTGGCTTCTATAAAATTTAGAATTAGCTTTTATCAATATACTTCGCAGGGAGCATAGCCTGACAACAAACAAATATCTCAATTGCTTAATCCTAAATTTTTGACATTTAGTTTTTTTTGACTTAAATTACCCTGTATTGAAAAAGGAATAAAGTTGGGATATCTCTTTTAATTACCAGCCCAAAAAGTATTTTCCCTCTGGTTCGGAAAAAGATTTATACCCAGCCATTGTTTTAAAACTTACTTTGTTGAAGCACACATATAGCTTCAACATGATTTCATTAAAAAAACAAACTACTACAGAAGGCACTATAATGCCCACTATTACATTCACACCAGATATAACCTTCCTAAGGCCACCGCATAACTATGGATGCTATCCATGGATCATAGGCAGAGCGTAAAATAGAAATTCCAAAAACAAAACACAAAAAACGCACATCATGAAAACTATTGTATTTCTCTTATCACTTTTCCTTTCTTTACCGTTGATCGCTCAGATTAATCAATCTCAGTTTGATTTACAATTGTATAACGGTCAGCCACAGATACCCTCTTATAGCACACAGACAAAAAGTGGTATAATAGATTACGATCCTTCTTTGTTTAAAGTTAAGCTTGATTCCATAGTAGCAGAGGGCTATGAAAAATATGTCTATGAATTTGACCAAAACGGCTATAAAATATTAGATATTGGATATAAATGGGATAGCTCCTCACAAACCTGGGTTGGATATTACAAAGATGTTTATACCTACGACGATAGAGGAAATATAACCTTAAGAGCTTATTATTCATGGGATACTACGATAAACAATTGGAAAGGCAGTAGCAAATATGAATACGAGTTCAATAACGCAGACCGGGTTACACTCAAAATTAAATATGATTGGGACACCGGTACAAATGACTGGATATACGACTACAAAATTACCCGTCAATATCAAGCCGATACTTTAGATACATTATACGTTAGATATAACTGGGACTCAAACACTAACCAGTGGACACTTTATAAAAAAATAAAACAAGAATACACTGAAGAAGGTTATATTAGTC
>JALWNS010000208.1 GCA_027083655.1 Bacteroidales bacterium
TGGCCTTGCATGTCCATGCTAAGTAACCTTGGGTACATGGCTACGCCATGTAGTAGTGCCGCGAGCACACCCAAGAGGCGCAAAGCGTCGAAGTCTGTCTGTTGTCGTTGTGGTTAGTCGTTGATAGGGCAACCTGACAGACCTTTCTGTGCGGTCTGTCAGGTTTGTGCGACTAGTGTCGCTATGTGCCCCGCATTGCCATACGGAGTTAGTTAAAGGTCATGCCTGACGGCATTCTGTAGGTGTACTCCTCTACCATGTGCGGTTACGTAAGGATACTGACGACGGCATTCTGGGGCGGTTGATGTCGCTATAGCCTTGCATGTCCATGCAAAGTAACCTTGGGTACATGGCTACGCCATGTAGTAGTGCCGCAGCACACCCAAGAGGCGCAAGGCGTCGAAGTGTGTCTGTTACCGTTGTAGTTAGCCGCTGATAAAGCAAACCTGGCAACCCTCTCTTTGCTGACTGTCAAGCTTGGTGTGCCTCTGGGTATCTCTTTGTACTGCTTCGACTGGCAATGTTTTTCTAACAAAATGGCTACACTGTCGATATTTTCACTGGACAATCGCTATTACTGGTTTTTTAGCACTGCAGAAAGCATTTGGCATTAACTAAAGACGAGCCGCAGGCTAGCCTGCGGCTCGTCATGATGCTTTTGCTTATCTGTGTTATTATTTCTGCTCTATCTCCTTTAACAGAACCTGCACTGCTGTCTCCAGCTGCTGGTCCTCTCCCTTGATGATCTTGTCATAATCATTCCAGACCTTGACATCTGGCTCAAGTTGCTGGTTCTCCAGATAATGTCCCTTGAGGTCCTTTGCCCCGACCTGTGGTATTCCGAAGTAAAGTGTAGGATCCATCAGTGTCTCCCACCAAACTGCTGTCATGGTACCGGCAATAGGCATACCTATTAGCTTGCCCAGGCCTAGTGTGTGATAAGCATAAGGGAAGCCGTATCCGTCGGAATAATTAGCTTCATTAACCAGTACAACTGATTTCTTTATCCACTTGGTGAAAGGATCATAGCCAAAATACTGTCCACGTGGCCAGTACTCAACGTATTTCCTTCCGCCAAATAGTGTGACCAAGTCATCATGCAGCCATCCACCTGTGTTATAACGTGTGTCAATGATTATTGCATCGTACTTCAGCTCTTTTCCTAGGGCATCCGAATAAACCTGGCGGAAACTGGCACTATTCATCGCCCGCACATGTACATAACCAAGGCGTCCATTGGAGAGCCTGTGCGCCAGTTCTCTCATCTGTTTGACCCAGCGTTTATAGAGATTGTTGACATGCTTGCCGCGTGAAATAGGAGTGACGGTCTCGGTCCACTCTTTTGTTCCGCTCTTGAGGCCAATGACCACTATTTTACCAGACTTGTGGTTAAGCAGGCGGAATAGGTCCTGCATGTTATTAACAGGATGATTATCAATTGATACAATAAGGTCTCCCGGTTTAGCCTCTGTTTCTTCGTTAAAGAATGGGCCTTCCTCTACAATGGCTGCTATCTTAACTCCTGGGCCTGAATAAGACAGGTCATATAGCAAACCTAGCGAAGCAGTACGGTCACCATCTTTGCGGTCAGGACGGTAACCAGAACCCGTATGGGAAGCATTCAGCTCACCGAGCATCTCGCTCAACATCTCGGCAAAATCGTAATTATTGTTGATCGAAGGCAAGAACTGGCGGTAATGCTTACCATAATAATCCCAGTCAACGCCTTGCATATTTGGATCATAGAATTTCTCCTTCATCAGGCGCCATACATGATCAAAGAGGTATGCCTTCTCGGCGTAATAATCAATAACTTTCTCTGCCCGGTACGAAACACTTGAGCTAGTCAGGCTCTGTGTACTTATCTTCATTATCCTGCCACCGGAGAAGAGGAACAAAGTCTTATCATCCTTAGTAAGGTAGATACCGGCAGGGCCCGGGATCTTGGTCACGAGCTTGGTCTCATGGTCACGAATCTTTACCCGCCACAGTCCATAACCTTCGTTATAACGGGCAACATAGAACAATGTCTCACCATCCCCTGTCAGGACAGCATCGCTGATATGGGAAGAATAACGTGTAAGGCGCACGACGCGGTCTTCCAAATTCTGCAGGTTAAGTTTCAGGGGTTTAACCTTCTTAGTAGTGTCTTTTTTGTGTTTCTCTTTCCATGCTTTGTACTGATCATCAGACATATTGAACACATCATAAGCCTTCTGGTCAAAGAACATGAGATAAACATCATCCTCTGCGCCCCAGCTGCCATGGCTGCGGTAGCCCTGACGGTCAGAGAACCAGATCATTGCCTTACCATTCATGACCCACTTTGGTTCAGAATCTTCGTAGCCACTTTGTGTGAGGTTATGTAATTCTCCACTACCGTCTGCTTTGACCAATCCTACATCATTGATAAAGAGCACATGAGGTGAATAAGTCACCAGTAGCCAACGGCCATCCGGGGACCAATCAAACCATTGATCACCATCGCTGTATGAGTAATTATACTTGCCATCCAATACGGTGCGCGTCTTCTTGCTCTTGAGGTTAATCACCCTGAGGGTTGTACGGTTCTCCAGATAGGCAATTTCTTTGCCATCAGGGGAAAACTTGGGTTGGAACTCCTCGGCCGGGGTCGCAATAACAGGCTCTTCCTTTAACTTCTTGGCCAGGATAAACGAGCTAGCATCCTTGTCATCAATCTTTGTCATGTAGATATTCCAGCTACCATTCCTCTCGCCAGCATAGACCACAGCCTTGCCATCCGGGCTAAAGTCCACATCACGTTCTTGCTCTGGTGTGTTGGTGATCTGGCGGGTTGCTCCTGTCTCTACAGACACCACATACACATCACCACGCACTACGATTGCAATATATTTGCCATCCTTGCTAACTGCCATTTCCGTGGCGTCGTCAGTAAAGACCTTATACTGGGGCTTAGGATCCAGACCTGCATAATTGATTTTGATATTGACCTTTTGTGGCTCAGAGCCGTCTTTGAGCGTGTAAATCTGTCCATCCCAGGAGAAACACAAAGTACCATCGTTGGACATGGTAAGGAAGCGCACTGGATGACGTTCAAAGCTTGTCAGCTGCACAGGCTCGCCTGTGCCGTCGGCCTTCATCTTAGCAACATTAAAAGTATTATTAAACTCTTCGGTCAAATAATAAATCCACTGGCCATCTGGAGATACGACTGGTTCACGGTCTTCCCCGTCGAATTTGGTCAGTTTGGTATGCTTGCCTGTGTTAGGGTCATATACCCAGATATCACGCGTTACAGAGCTACGATGATGCTTTCGCCAATAATCCTCTACGCCTTTTATATCTTGATAGACAAAACGCTGTTTATCTTTCAAAAAGCTTACATGCTCGGCAGGTGTAGACAAAATCTGCTTGAAAATCTTACCATCTATGCTAATACCATATAACTCAGTGAGCCAACCTGTTGGGAACTGCATTCCATTTGGGTCTTTCTGGAAAAATGTGGAATACAATACCATGTTGCCATCAGGGGTAAAAGTCCATGGCTTCTCATCACCAGAATAATAGGTCAAACGCGTGGGTTTGCCTCCCTCCGCAGGCATGATGAATACATCAAAATTACCATATTCATCAGAAGCATATGCAATATACTTTCCATCTGGTGACCATACAGGAGAATACTCATAATAAGAAGAAAGTGTAAGCGGAATAGCCTCACCTCCTTTAATAGACACTTTCCAGATGTTACCTTTATATTCAAAAGCAATATATTTACCATCAGGAGATATAGCAGGATAACGTAACCAGCTAGCCGGCTCCTGCGCTAATAACAAAAATCCAGATAAAAAGTAAAGGACTAAGAAAAAAATTTTTTTCATAAGACTTATTGGTTTATACGTTTTCTTTTGTCCAAATTAGCAAAAAATTTACCATTTAGTAATTAATTTTGGCTTAACTAAAGAATTTGTCATGAAACAAACAATATATGATGCCCATTGCCATTTGTTCTACAAAGGTTTTATCACACGTAGGATACTATACTCTTTACTTGACTTGATAGCAGATATTGACAAACTCATTAGCCTTGATAAAACAAAAAATAAGGCCAGGCATAAGCAAAAAGTTAAAATTTCATCATTGATTAAACGTACCCTTAATGTGATAAACTTAATTCTTTCTGACTCCCCAGAAGACGTAATGATAAAACTAGACAGACATTATAAAGACTTTGATGTAATATACGTTCCCCTATCATACGACGTCATATCTTGCTTTCAAGAATCTTACAATCAAGATATTAAAACCCTATCCCTTCGTAAAGACCGTGAAATATTTAACCACATCCGCAATAATTTGTTTTTTGTACTTGATAAATATGTACACAAACTTACTCATTACAAAATTTTTTCCCAGCTTAATACCCTTTATAACAAACTAGAAGAGATAAATATAAACAAAAAGAACAAATCTATACAACTGGACAATAAAGACCTTTACATGTACCAATTAAACCAACTAATAAACTTAAAGGAAAAATATCCCGACCGTGTTTACCCTTTTCTGTACATCGATCCTCGGCGTCATCAAAGTTTGAAACTAGCCAGGGAACTAGTGGGTAGGGACAAAAAATTTTTAGGCATAAAATTATATACACCTAATGGCTATTCTCCATTAGACCCAAAGCTTATGGACCTTTATGATTTCTGTGAACAAAACAGTATACCTATTACCG